>NZ_JBMFGY010000093.1:0-9132 GCF_049977125.1 Acidiphilium sp.
TGGCGCAGGTTACGTTGAAGCCGCGCGTTGCCGCGCGTTACGTTGAAGCCGCGCGTTGCCGCGTGAGGGCGAGGATGGTGCGGCACATCGGGGTCGGCACATCGACCCAGGCGGCGAGTTCGACCACCGCGCCGAGCAGCGCCTCGATCTCGATTGGTTTGCCGTGTTCGAGGTCCTGGAGCATCGAGGTTTTATGGGCGCCGACTTCGGCGGCACCGTCGATGCGTTTTTCGAGATCGATGCTGAAGCGCACGCCGAGGCGCTCCGCCACTTCCTGACCCTCGCGCATCATTGTGCGGGCGATGTCGCGGGTGCCGGGATCGCCGGTGATGACATCGAGCGTGGCACCGGTGAGGGCGCTGATCGGGTTGAACGCCATGTTGCCCCATAGTTTCACCCAGATGTCATCACGGATGCGCGGCCGCAGCGGCGCTTTCAGCCCGGCGGCGATCAGGGCCGCGCTGATGAACGTGGCGCGGGCGCTGCGTGAGCCATCCGGTTCGCCCAGCACGAAACGGTCACCATAGCTGTGGGTGATGACCCCCGGCTCGGTGATTTCGGCGGCGGGATAGACGACGCAGCCGAGGGTTTGCGCGGGGGGGAGCGCGTGCCATACCGCGCCGGTCGGGTCGATCGCGGTGATCCGGCGATCGGCGAAGGGGGCGGCGATTCCGTGGGTGTACCACCAGGGGATGCCGTTGATCGCCGCGATGATGGTGGTGTGCGGCCCGATCAGCGGGCGCAGCTGCGGCAGCGCCGGTTCGATGCCCTGGGCCTTGAGGGTGATCAGCACGTAATCCTGGGGGCCGAGCGCGGCGGCATCGGCCACGCGCGGATGGGTGACGAGGCGCTCGCCGCCGGAGATCAGCACGAGGCCGTTCGCCTCGATCGCGGCGCGATGGGGGCCGCGCGCGACGATCGAGACGCTGGTGCCGGCGGCCTCCAGCCGTGCCGCGACCAGACCGCCGATGGCGCCGGCGCCGAAGACGCAGATGCGGCTCATGTGCCCGACAGGCCGAGGCGTTCGGCGAGGCCGATTCGCTGGATTTTGCCGGTGGCGCCTTTCGGGATCGAGTCCATCACCAGGATTTGCCGTGGAACCTTGAAGGCGGCGAGACGGGCAGCGACAAAATCGCGAATCTCGTGCGGGGTGAGGGTGGCGCCATCGCGCGGCACCACGATGGCGGCGACGTCTTCGCCGAGTTTGTCGTGCCGGGTGGCGAAGGTGCAGGCTTCGGCGATGCCGGGATGGTCGAGCAGGACCACATCCACCTCAAGCGGGCTGATTTTCTCGCCGCCGCGGTTGATCATTTCCTTCAGCCGCCCGGTGAGATGCAGATAGCCATCGGCATCGAGACGACCCTGATCGCCGGTGCGAAACCAGCCGTTGGTGAAGGCGCGGGCGGTGGCCTCGGGGTTGCCGGCGTAGCCTTCGGTGACGTTGGGGCCGCGGATCACCACCTCGCCGATTTCCCCCTGGGCGAGCAACGCGCCGGAATCATCCATGATGGCGATTTCGGGGCCGGCCGGCAGACCGACGGAGCCGGGTTTGCGCGCGCGCGGGGGCAGCGGGTTCGAGGCCATCTGGTGGGCGGCCTCGGTCATGCCATAGGCCTCGATCACCGGGGCGGCGAAGACGGCTTCAAGCTCGGCCATCACCTGCGGCGGCAGCGAGGCGGATGAGGAGCGGATGAAGCGCAGGGGGGTGGCGCGCAGGGCCGAAGCCTCGCCGCGGACGCGCATCAGGATGGCTTGATGCATGGTCGGCACCGCGGTGTACCAGCTTGGTTTCACCTCGGTCAGCCAGGCGGCGAAGCGGAACGCGTTGAATCCGGGGGTGCAGCAGACGCCGGCGCCGGATTCGAGCGAGGCGAGGGTTGCCGCGATCAGGCCATGGATATGAAACAGCGGCATGACGTTGAGGCAGATGTCGTCCGGCGTCAGCGACAGGCTGGTGGCGATGTGCCGTGCCGAGGCCGCGAGGTTGCGCCCGCTCAGCGGCACGATTTTCGGCCGCGCCGTGGTGCCCGAGGTGTGGAGGACCAGCGCTTCGTCGTTCGGTTGCGCCGGGCCGGGGTGGCGTGCCGGGCGCGAGGCCAAGGCCGGAGAGTCGAGGTGGAAATTGCCGGCCGGGGCTGCGGCTTCGACCAGCTCGATCACCGGGATGCCCAGGCCAGCGGCGACGGCGCGGGCCGGTGAGTCGAGACCGGCGGCGAGGATCACCGCGCTTGGTTGCAGATCGGTGAGGTAGAATTCGAATTCGCTGGCTTTGTAGGCCGGGTTGAGCGGTGCGGCGGCGGCCATTGCGGCGATCGCGACGAAACAGGTTGCCGCGGCCGGGCCGTTCGGCAGCACGATCGCCACACGGTCGCCCCGGCCGATGCCGCGCGCGTTCAGCCAGGTGATGGTGGTCGCGGTCAGGGTGGCGAGGCCGGCGCCATCCAGCCACGGGCGGCCGGGCGCGCCGATCGCGCGCGGGCCGGAATGGGTCGTGGCGATGCGATGGACTGTTTCGTTCATGATGGATCTCCCTGCCGCCTGATTATCGCCACCGAGAGCGGGTGTTTGCCGGGGTCCGCCCCATTCGGCAAGCATGGCTGCGGCAAGCATGGTCGCGGGAAGCCTGGTCGCGAGATTGCGGCATTATTCGCCGGACAATTCCCGCCGGCGCTGGTCCAGCTCCTCGCTGTAGCGGCGCAGCGCGTATTGCTCGCTCAGAACCCCGAGGACGCGCCGGGTTTCCGGCCCGTCCAGCACCGCAAGAACATCGCACTCGGCCCGTTCGAACGCCTTGATGGCTTCCTTCACCGTGGCTTGCGGCAACAGGAAATCGTTCTGGTGGCGCAGGATGTCGTGGAGCGTGTGCGGATCATCCTCGCCGGGTGACTGGGCTTCCGGCGGATAGGCGAGGCCGACGTAGCTTTCGTGACTGTCGAGCACGACGACGAATTGCGTCCGTCCCAGCGGGTATTCGGCTTTGAAGGCGCCGATGTCCATATCCTCATGCGCGGTGTATTGGGTGCGCCGCATCATTCGCCCGACGGTCAGATTGTGAATCCAGCCGATATCGACCGCGCTGCGGATGCTCTCGCCGCGCAGGTGGAACCGCCAGGTGGTGAAGGAATAGCCGAAGACCCGGCGCACGGTGAGCGATGCCGCGATCGCCGCCCCCAGAACGGCGACGGTGATGCTGAAATTATTGGTGCTTTCGAGGGCGAGGAAGGTCATGGTCATGGGGCCGCCAACGATCGCGACGGCGAGGGCGGCCATGCCGACCACGGCGTAGAAGCCGATCGGCACGCCATGGGCGAAGGGGAGCAGCACCGCGACATCGCCATAGGCGCGGCCGAGCAGCGAGCCCATGAACAGGGCGGCGAAGAACAGGCCGCCGCGAAATCCGGAGCCGATCGAGAAGGCCGAGGCGGTCGATTTCATGACCAGCAGCGTGAGCGCCAGGAGCAGCGGATAGACCACGGCCAATTGCGTGTGCAGGGATGAATTGCCCGATGCCATCACCTTCGGGGTGATGCTGCCGAGCAGCCCGACCACAACGCCCCCCAGGATCGGGCGCAACCAGATCGGCACGCCGGCGCGGCGAAATCCCGCCTCGATCGAGGTGACGCCGCGCATGATCGCGATGCCGACGAAGCCGGCGGTGACGCCCAGAATGATCGCGAGCGGATAGGCATAGCCCGGCACCACGGTGGGTAACACGACATCGAGGGTTTTGACCCCGCCATCCATCATCATGTCGGCGACCAGCGTGCCGGTGAGCGAGGCGATGATGATCAGGGGCAGGCTGGTCATGGAATAGGTGCCGATGACCAGCTCGATGCCGTAGAACGCGCCGCACAGCGGGGCGTTGAAGGCGCCGCCGATCGCGGCGGCGGCGCCGCAGCCGACCAGGATGCGCAGATCGTTGCGGCGGAGGCGGAATTGCTGGCCGACCCAGGAGGCCAGACCACTGCCGAACTGGGCGTAACCCGCCTCCATCCCGACCGATCCGCCGACCCCGTTCGATAATACGGTCTGGCCGGCGACGATCAGGGAGTCGCGCAAGGATAATTTGCCGCCGTACAGGGCGTTGGCCTCGACCGGATCGACGAAATTGCCGGGGCGGTATTTGGCCAGCAGCCAGGAGATCGATCCGAGCAGCGCGCCGCCCAGAATGGGCACGAACATCGCGCGGATCGGGTCGATATGGGCTTGCTGCGAGAGGCCTTCGCCGAGTTGCGGCAGGGCGAAGAACCAGAAATGAAAATGATGGCTGAAAAAATCCATCAGATACACGGCGATGCCGCCGAGAATGCCGACCAGGATCGCCAGAGCGGCGAGCCATAATTCATCGGTGCGGACCAGGGCGCGCAGATGCATCGGCGCATCGATCGTGACCGCGTTCAAACGGCGCCGAAGCCCGATGAGAAATCGCTGGGAATAATCGCGGCGAACGGTCGAACTGGCCATCAGGCGTCCCGGTATGGGGGGGTCGAAATCGTGGACGGACCACCCGCCCGGCGGTCACATGCCGTCAGTCTGTGTCAGCATCATGGCCAAGTTAGTGTTGCAGTAGTCGAAAACAGCGGTCAACCGCCGAATTGAGCGATTTCAGCGATCGAACCGATCTGCTGGCGTGATAGGGTTAAATAGTTAACAATTCGATTAGAAATGGACCTTTTCGTTCGAAACTCGCGGTCAGTAATTCATTGAGGGCGGCCATCGTCGTTGCCTGCGCGCCGGCGACGCCCATGCCGGCGGCGAGTTTGACGAAATCGAGATCGGGATTGCCGAGATCGAGCATATCCATCGCCGTTCGCCCCGGATTGGCGCCGACCCCGGCGTATTCATGCAGCAGAATGGCATATTTGCGGTTGGCCAGGATGATCACCGTCACGTCCAACTGGCGTCGTGCCGCGGTCCAGAGGGCGGCGATGCTGTACATCGCCGAGCCATCCGCCTGGATCGCCACCACGCGCCGCCCCGATCCGGCCACGGCGACGCCGGCGCCGATCGCCATCGGCAGGCCGCCACCGATCGCCCCGCCCGGCACCTGCAACCACAGATGCGG
Organism: Acidiphilium sp.; assembly: GCF_049977125.1. NCBI lineage: Bacteria > Pseudomonadati > Pseudomonadota > Alphaproteobacteria > Acetobacterales > Acidocellaceae > Acidiphilium > Acidiphilium sp. The sequence goes on from NZ_JBMFGY010000093.1 coordinate 5,066, forward strand.
GGCGGCCCCGTGGGTGAAGCGGGAAAAGCCGCGCCCGAACGAGATGCCCTCGTCGATGACGATCGAATCCGCCGGCAACAGCGCCGCCAGCGAGGTAGCCACCGCCTCGGGCGCGATTTTGCCGGTATCGGGGGCGGGTCGCGGGGTCGGGACGATCGGGATCGGCGGCACTTCCAGCAGCGCGGTCAGCGCGGCGAGGGCGGCCGAACCATTCTGGTCGATCGTCGCCAGCGTGTGCACGGTGCCATCGGGCGGCCACAATGGCCCCGGTTTGCCGGGATAGGCGAAGAACCCGACCGGCGGCTTCGCTTCGACCAGAATGAGATGCCTGATCCCCGCGAGGGCGGCGATCGCCGCATCGATCGGATAGGGGATGCGCTCGATCGGCGGGCGGCCCTGGCCCCGTTCCATCCGCGCGTTGAACACTTCGGCCAGTATTTTGGCGCCGGTGGCCGCCGCGAGCGCTGTCGCCTGACGCAGGGATGCATCGTTCAGGGTTCGACCGCCGAGCAGCAGCATGGCGGGCTCGCCGGATCGCAGGATCGCCGCCACATCGGCAATCGTTGCGGGGTCGGGGATCGGGCGCGCGAGGTCTTTGATCGGCGCGCCCGGCACGCCGCCGGCGGTCCAGGCGGTATCGGCCGGTAGAATGAGCGTGGCGATCGTGCCGGTCCGCGCCGCCGCCACCGCGTCCGCCGCGTCACGCCCGACCGTGGCGGCATGGGTCGCGGTGCGCAGGAAGCCCGACACCGAACGCGCCCAGCCTTCGGTATCGGCGGTCAACGGGGCGTCGAGCGGCCGGTGATCGGTGGCCTGATCGCCGACGATGTTGACGATGCCGGACCGGCCGCGCCGCGCATTGTGCAGATTGGCCAGGGCATTGGCGAGTCCCGGCCCGCAATGGAGCAAGGTTGCCGCCGGGCGCCGGTTGATGCGCCAGAATGCGTCGGCCGCGCCGGATGCGACGGTTTCATCGAGGCACAGCACGCAGTTGATGCCGGGAATCCGATCGAGCGCGGCGACGAAATGCATCTCGCTGGTTCCCGGATTGGCGAAAACCGTGTCGATGCCGCAGGCGATCAGCGTATGGACCAGACTTTCGGCACCGTTCATCGTAAAGCCGCCCCCTTCAATGATATTCTACCCCCGGATCGGCAACGGTGCCGACGCGAGCGGTTTCAGCCAGAAATCCGGCATCGTCGCCACGAATTGCGACCGCAACGCGGCGATCGTCGCGCGGGACAAACCAACCGCCCCCGCGCGGAAAAAATCCTTGTCACGGGTGAAGATCAGATAGGCCAACGTCTCGTTCACGATCAAGCCGTGATACCCCGCGTCGTAGCCCTGACGCACCAGAAACGCCTGAAACGCCGCGCGTTCCGGCGCGGTCATCACCGTGTTGTAGAAGTGATGGACAAAGGCATGATACGCCGGGATGGTGTAATATGCGCCGTGGGACAATTCATGGCGCAGGATGACCGCCCGCGCCCGCAGATCGACCCGGTGGCCGGACCCGGCCTGGGGAATCGAGATCACCGCGCCATTGGCGCCGGGTGTCATGAAGCCGGCGCGCGCCGCGATTGCGCGCAGGCGGCGTTCCTGCGGGTTGAGCGTGAGATGCTCGGCATGCACGAGGCGGAAAAACCGGCGCAGCGCCCGGGCGGGATAGTCGTTACCGTAATAATAATCGCCGATCGTCAGATCGGCCGCCACCAGCCGCGCCTGGAAGCCGGCGGCGCTGAGCACCCGGTTTTTGGGCGCGTCGGCCTTTTCGATCAGGGCGGCGATGCGATCGAACATCAGGCCCTGGGCATGCAGGTTGGGACAATCAACCACGAGGATCAGCGGGTCGTCGGCAAACCGGAAGACGGTGAAATGCCGGCTCACGTGATGAAAGATCGTGCTTTCGCTGGCCAAGGGAAACGGTGCCGGATGCCGCATGAACCAGGCGGTCCCGCCAATGGCCATGAACAGGACCACCGCGCCGGCGGCGAGCCAGGCGCGCAGGCCGCCGCGCGGTTTTGCGGGCGGCGCGAGGCGGATCGTGTCGTCTTGTGACAGAATTTGCGGGCGCCTTGTTGCCTTCGGGAGCGCCATCAGATCAGAACCGGCGCCGCCCGACTCTCATTTGCCGATGTTGATGACCTGGACCCGCCGATTGGCGCGATCGGGCGTGTTGGGTCCGGTTGGCACCAGAAGATCGTGTTCGCCGACGCCGAGTGCCGTGAGACGGGAGGGGGCGATGTTGAATTTGGACTGGAGATAATCATCCACGGCCTTCGCGCGGGCGTTCGACAGGGCCAGATTGGTCGTGGCATTGCCGGTCGTGTCGGTATGGCCGACCAGTTTGAATTTATAGGCGGCGAGGGTCGGGTCGGTCAGCGCGTGACCGAGACGATCAAGCTCGGCCTTGGCCTGCGGCGTCAATGTCGCGGAACCCAGGGCGAAATCGACGTTCAGATTGATCGATGGCGCCGCCGATTTTCCCCCGCCGACGCGCATCGCGCTGGGCGTGGTCGGCAGGGCCGGGGTTTTGGCGGTCGCTTCCTGATCGCCGGGACTCAGCGGCACGATGCCGCGGGTGGTGGGTGAGATGGTGCTGGTCGGTTTCAGGGCCTGGATGATCTGCGATGCCGTGGGTCCGGTCGATTGCGCCCAGGCGACCGGGGCGACAAACACGCTGGCAAATGCGACACTCACTATTCCGATGCGATTCATTCTTAAATCCTCCTTATTAAAATGGCCGAGACGCTGTGGACGTTAGTATAATGCATCCGGCGCCGCAGTTCCAGCGCGTCCCGCCGGCATGAACCGGATACCCCCCGGTTCGGTGGCGATGTCGTTGCGCGCGCGCCTGTTCGGTCTGTGGCTGATGTCGTTGTTTGGTTCGATCGTGGTCGCCGTTCTGATTCTTGGATTGTTTCGTCAGACCGAGACCGCCCATCGGGAGCGGGACCGCGCCGTCGCGGCCCGCGCGTGTCAGGCGATCACGATGCGCTACGATTTTTATACCGCCGGCATGGCCGCCGTGCCCGATCCGGTCGCCTTCGATGCCGGGTTGCACGCCGTCCTGCTTCTGGCCCTGCAGCGTGACCGGGGGATTGCCGGGGGTATCGCGGCGGTTGGGTCCTCGGCCAGCGCGACGCTCGGGGTCATCCCGACGGCGCGATCGAGCGGATTGGACCGCCAGATCGGCGAGGCCGTGGCTGCCGACCGGCTGATCGTGACCACCAAGGGCGGGTTTCTTGATCGCACGACCATCGCCACCTGCCCGCTCGGTGGCCCGCTGGGCACGCCGGTCGCCAATCTTGCCGCGTTCACCGTGCTGCGCGCCGATTTGTTGCGATCGGCCTTCACCCGGTTCGCGTTCGGCGGTCTTGCGGTGCTGCTCGCCACCCTGCTTGCCTCGGCGGCGTTCCTGGCCTGGATGGTGCTCGGTTTTTCCCGCCGGCTGGCCGGCGTCGAGGCCGCGCTGACCGCCGATCAGCCCGGCGCGCTCGCCCTGACCGGCGAGGTGGAGCTCGATCGGTTGATCACCGCGCTCAACGCGGCCAATACCCGCCTCGATGCGGCCCGCGCGCGGATTGCCCAGTCCGAACGTCTCGCGGCCCTTGGCCGCATGGCCGCCGGACTTGCCCACGAAATCCGCAACCCGCTCGGCGCGATCCGCCTGCGGGCGGAAACCGGCCTCGCGCAATCCGGCGCTTGCGCCGATCCCGCCCGACAGACCGCCGCCCTGCGCCATATTCTGATCGCGGCCGCGCGGTTGGAAACGCTGACGCGCCGCCTGCTCGGCTTCGCGGCGACGCCCTCGCCGCAACCCCGGTCCACCGCGCTCGATCCGCTGATTGCCGAAGCGATCGCGAGCCAGGACCGCACCGATATCACAGCGCCTCCCAGCGGCGTGACCTGGACGCTCGATCCGATCCTGACCCGCGGCGCTATCGAGAACCTGCTGCGCAACGCCGTCGCCGCGTGCCGTTCCGGCGATTCCATCACCATTACGGCCGAAATCGGCGCCGATCCTGAGCGGGGCGCCGGTGCCCATCTGATCATCACCATCGCCG
>NZ_JBMFGY010000093.1:9232-11878 GCF_049977125.1 Acidiphilium sp.
ATCGGCGCCGATCCTGAGCGGGGCGCCGGTGCCCATCTGATCATCACCATCGCCGATGCCGGGCCGGGTCTTGATCCCCGCCTCGGTGATCCGTTCGAGCCGTTCGTCACCGGCCGTGCCGACGGCATCGGCCTCGGCCTCGCGATCGCGCGGGACATGATCAGTGCGCAGGGCGGCGTGCTCGAGCATCGGGCGAGCGCGCGGGGCGCGGTGTTCATGATCATTCTGCCGGAGGGCCTCGATGGACGATAGGTCGATCGGCGGCGCGCGCGGCCTGAGCCGGCGGGGCGGCGTCTGATGCCGAGGATCACCCTGATCGACGATGATGCCGGTTTCCGCGACAGCCTCGCTGAAACCCTGACCGATCTTGGCCATAGCGTCACGCAATATGATCGCGCCCGCCCTGCTCTCGCGGCGATCGCCGCGGTGATGCCGGACCTGATTTTTCTTGATCTGCGCATGCCGGACATGGATGGGATCGCGGCTTTGCGCGCGATCCGCGCGGCGCAGCCCGACGCCCGCGTCGTGGTGCTGACCGCGTTCGCCACCGGCGACAATACGATCGAGGCGATGCGCCTCGGCGCGTTCGACCACCTGACCAAGCCGATCGGTCGCGACGCGCTGCGAACGCTGCTGGGCAACGCGTTGCGTCACGCCGAACCGGGCATGGCCGCCGAGACGGCCGCGCCGGGCGCCATCATTGGCACCAGCCCGGCCATCCGTGATGTGCAGAAGCGGATCGGACTTGCCGCGGCGGGGGATGCCAGCGTGCTCATTCTGGGGGAGACCGGTGTCGGCAAGGAGTTGGTCGCGCGGGCGATCCATCGGTTCAGCGCGCGTGCCGCCGGACCCTTCGTCGCGGTGAATTGCGCGGCGATTCCGGCCGATCTGCTGGAAGCGGAGCTGTTCGGTCATGAGCGCGGCGCCTTCACGGGGGCCGCGGTCGCGCGGCGGGGGCGGTTTCGCGACGCCGATGGCGGCACGCTGCTTCTCGACGAGATCGGCGACATGCCGCCCGCGACCCAGGCCAAGATTCTGCGCGCGTTGCAGGAGCACGAGGTGGTGCCGCTCGGCGGCGCGCCGGTGACGATCGACGCGCGGATCATCGCCGCGACCCATCAGAATCTGCAGGAACGCATCGCGGCCGGGCAGTTTCGCGCTGATTTATATTATCGGCTCGCGGTCATCCCGATCGAGGTGCCACCGTTGCGCGTGCGCGGCGCGGATGTGCTGGCGCTGGCGGGGCATATCATGAGCACGCTGCGCCCGCTGCACCCGCCGCGTTTGACCGATGCCGCGCAGCGCGCCCTGCTCGCGCATGGGTGGCCGGGCAATGTTCGTGAATTGCGCAACACGCTGGAGCGCGCCATCAGCCTGACCCCGTCCGGCGTGATCGATGCGGCGGATCTCGATCTGATTCCCGCGCCGGACCCGCGCATGGATGCGCCGACCCTGCCCGATGCGATCGCCGCGACCGAGATCGCGCTGATCCGCGCCGCGCTGACCCGCGCGCAGGGCAACCGCACCGAGGCCGCCCGGGCGCTCGGCATCAGCCGCCAGGCGTTATACGACCGTCTGCGGCGATACGGTCTCGAAATGCTGTCGGATCCGCCGACATCATCTGTCGGCAGATCCGACGACGACGCGGGATCGTCGATGGGATGATCGGGCGAAATCAGGGACATACGATCTGGCAGGGGTTATGCTGAGCCTGGCATGGGTTATGCATAACAGGGCTTGGGCCTGAGTTTCCCGGCCCGATGGAGATTACGATGACACGGAAAAAGCTTCTCTTTCTCGCCAGCGCCGCCGCCCTGCTCGGCGCCGGTCCGGCGCTTGCGGCCAATCCGCCGGCAACCGGCGCCAACGCCCTGCCGCGCTATAGCGGAACGGTCAAACACTTCACCATCACCCCGCGCGGCGCGATCGACGGGGTTATTCTGTCGAACGGCACGGATGTGATGTTCCCGCCCTACCTGTCCACCCAGATCGCGTATGCGGTGAAACGGGGGGACGATGTGATCATCCACGGTCTCAAGGCGGCCAATGAACCGGTGGTTCAGGGGGTTTCGATCACGGATGGCAGCCACACCGTGACCGATGACGGACCGCCCGCCGGGTTCGGCCCGCATCATCGCGGCGCGCCGAAGCGGATGATGGTGCAGGGCAAGGTGGCGCAATATCTGTACGGGCCGAACGGCATGAAGAACGGCGTGCTGCTCGCTGACGGCACCGCGCTGCACATGCCGCCGCCGGCGATCGCCAAGGCCTCGGTGGCGGCGCTGCTGAAGCCGGGTGACAGCATCGCCGCGGTGGGGTTCGGCACCACCAACGCGCTCGGCTCGGTGATGATGGTGCAGCAGATCGGCACCGATTTCAAGGATCTGACCCGGATCGCGATGCCGCACCCCCCCTTCGGTTGGCACCATGGCTGGCGTCATGGTCCGATGGGTGGGAAGATGATGCAGGGGTCGATGACGCGGGGGCCGATGCCGCAGGGGCCGATGATGGGGGGGGCGTTGGGTGGACCGGCGGGACATCCGCCGGTGCCGCCGGCAGCGGCTTCGGGCGGGGCCGGGACGCCAACCACGTCGAAATAGAGCGTTATGCTTTCAGCTTAACGCTCTAGCTCTATATTTTTTCGAG
>NZ_JBMFGY010000094.1:0-2258 GCF_049977125.1 Acidiphilium sp.
TGAGTGTAAAGAATCCTGACAAAAATATGTTTATGTTTTGAGATTCGATGAAAAAGGCGGCGGTGCGTCGTTCGGGAGGGCGAGGGTGAAGGCTTTGATCGTCATCGAGATCAGGCTGTAGTAGCCGAGCAGGCCGACCAGATCGACCAGGGCGCGCGGGCCGAGGATGTCGTGGGTGGTGGCGTAGGTGGCGTCGGACACGGTGTGGGTATCGAGCAGTTCGCGGGTGAAATCATGCACGGCCTGTGCGTCCGGCGCGGTGAGGACCGGGGGGTGGCGGGTTCTGATTGCTTCGATCGCGGCGGCGGGGATGCCGGCGGCGGCGGCGATCGGGGCGTGGATGTGCCATTCGAATCCGGCCTGCCAATGGGCGCCCATGATCAGGATCGCGAGTTCGGACAGGCGGGGCGGCAGGGCGGAGCCGAAGCGGCAGTAGGCGCCGAGGGCCTGGGCGCGGCTCGCGAGGTCGGGGCTGTGCAGCCAGACCGCGAGCGGGCCTTCGACCCTGCCGCGCGGTCCCGCCGCGATGGCCTCGTGCACCGCGCGTTGCGCGTCGGTCATGGTTGCGGGGTCGGGCGGGCCGAGGCGCGGGGCGGCGGGCGCGCTCAATGGCGGAAATGCCGCATGCCGGTGAAGACCATGGCGATGCCGGCCTGATCGGCCGCGGCGATCACCTCGGCGTCGCGGATCGAGCCGCCGGGCTGGATGACGGCGGTGGCGCCGGCGGCGATGGCGGCTTGCAGCCCGTCGGCGAAGGGGAAGAACGCATCGGAGGCGACGACGGAGCCTTGAATGTGTTCGCCGCCCTTGATCGCGGCGATGCGTGCGCTGTCCACCCGGCTCATCTGGCCCGCGCCGATGCCGGTGGTGGCGCCCGCCTTGGCATAGACGATGGCGTTGGATTTGACGTGTTTGGCGATGCGGAAGGCGAAGATCAGATCGTCGAACTCGGCGTTGGTCGGGGCGCGTTGCGTGACGATTGTGAGGTCGTCGCGGGTGATGCGCCCGGCATCGCGGGTTTGCACCAGAAAACCGCCGGCGACGCTGCGGTAGGTCAGGCCGGTGGATTTCGGGTCCGGCAGGGCGCCCGCGAGCAGCAGGCGGAGGTTTTTGCGGCGGGCGAGGAGGGCGATGGCCGCGGGCTCGGCATCGGGCGCGATGATCACCTCGGAGAAGATGGCCGCCATTTTTTCGGCCGCCGCGGCATCGAGCTTGCGGTTGACCGCGATGATGCCGCCGAAGGCCGAGAGCGGATCGCAGGCCAGGGCGCGATCCCAGGCGCTGGCGAGGTCGGCGCCGACCGCGACGCCGCAGGGGTTGGCGTGTTTGACGATGACGACGGCGGGACGGTCGATTTCGGCGACGCATTCATAGGCGGCATCGGTGTCGTTGATGTTGTTGTAGGAGAGTTCCTTGCCCTGGACTTGCCGCGCGGTGGCGACGCCGGGGCGCTCGCCGGTGGTGTAGAATGCGGCGATCTGGTGCGGGTTTTCGCCGTAGCGGAGCGCCTGGTGCTTGATGCCGGCGATGACGAGGCGGGCGGGGAAGATTTCGCTGGCGGGGGCTTCGGCTTCGGCGGTGCGGGCGGTGAACCAGGCGGCGATCGCGCTGTCGTAGGCGGCGGTACGGGTGAAGGCGGCGGTGGCGAAGCGGCGGCGCTGGGCCAGGGTGGTGCCGCCGGTGGCGAGGGCGGCGATCAGCTCGGGGTATTGCGCGGGATCGGTGATGACGGCGACGGCGTCATGGTTCTTGGCGGCGGAACGGATCATGGCGGGGCCGCCGATGTCGATGTTTTCGACGCAGGCCGCCTCGGTGCCGCCGGCGGCGACGGTTTGCTCGAACGGGTAGAGATTGCAGACCAGGAGATCGATCGGCGGGATGCCGTGGGTGGTCATCTGGGCGGCATGATCGGGCAGGTCGCGCCTTCCGAGCAGGCCGCCGTGGATTTTGGGGACGAGGGTTTTCACCCTGCCATCGAGCATTTCCGGCACGCCGGTGTAATCGGCGACCTCGATGACCGGGAGGGCGGCGTCACGCAGGGTGCGGGCCGAGCCGCCGGTGGAGAGGAGTTCGATGCCGTGGGATGCCAGCGCGCGGGCGAGATCGATCAGGCCGGTCTTGTCGGACACCGAGAGCAGCGCCCGCCGGATGGTGGTTCGGTCGGTCATGGGGGATTCCTGTGCGGGGGCGGTGTTGGCGGGGCTGGTTGGGCTGGTGGGGTTCGACAAGGCGGCTTGGTCCTTTGCGGGGCGTTGAGT
>NZ_JBMFGY010000094.1:2358-11814 GCF_049977125.1 Acidiphilium sp.
GGGGCGTTGAGTTGGGGGCGGCTTCAGCCGCCGGTGACCGGCACGGCGGAGACGGCGTTGGCGGGGGAGCCGTGGATGATTTTGGTGCTGATCAGGAGATAGACCACGGCTTTGTGGTCGGGGTCGACCAGGCGGTAGAGGTTGAAATGCTTGACCAGGAAGGAGGCGGAGATTGCGGCGATCTGTTGTTTGCGGGGCAGATCGGCCGGCAGGGTGACCGGGCCGGTGGCGATGCAGGACAGGCCGAAGCGCGAGGGGTCGGTGGCGACGCCGAGGCTGCCCTTGATGCCGCCGGTGCGGGCGAAGCTGGCGTAGCAGGCGACATTGGGGAGTTTTGGGTCGTCGAGCCGTTCGACCACGATTTTGTCGTTCGCGCCGAGGAGGCGGAAATTGGTCGAGACCGCGCCGACACGGGTTTCGGCGCGGGCGATGCCGGGGGCGGCGGTGAGGGCGAGGACCGCGGCGGCGGCCAGTGCGGCGTGCGTGGTCAGGCGGGTCAGATTTCGGATCATCGTCCGGCTCCTTGGGTGATGGCGCGTTCATAGACCGCCAGCGTCTCGGCGCAAATGACCGGCTCGGCGTAGAGACGCTCGGCGCGGGCGCGGCCGGCGGCGCCGAGGCGGGCGCGCGTTGCGGGATCGGCGATCAGGGTTGCGAGGGCGTCGGCGAGGGCTTGGGCGTTGCGTGGCGGCACCAGGATGCCGGTTTCGCCGGGGATGACGGCGTCGCGGCAGCCGGTGATGTCGGTCGCTACGCAGGGCAGGCCGGATGCCATGGCTTCGAGCAGGAATTTCGGCAGGCCCTCGCCGTAATAGGAGGGCAGGCAGGCGATGTGGGCGGTGGCGAACAGGGACGCCATGTCGCGGCAGTAGCCGATCCAGGTGACGGCGGGGGCGGTGCGGAGATCGGCCTCGGTCAGGGAGGCGGGGTTGCCGGGGTCGGGCACGCCGGCCAGGATGAATTCGGCCCCCTGCCCGCGCAGCCGGCCGGCGGCATCGATGAATTGCATCACGCCCTTGTCGCGCAGCATGCGGGCGCCGAGCACGATGCGCACCGGACCCGGCGGTGGCGGCTGCGGGCGGAACCGGGCGAGATCGACCCCGGCGCCTCTGATCAGCACGGCATTGGCAGCGTGAACCGCGCCGGCGCGGATCGCGGCGCCACGGTCATCCTCGTTTTCGAAGATGGCGATCGCGCCGCGGGCGCCGAGGCTCATGCGCATGGCCGCCTGGACGAAGGGGCGGAGCAGGCGGGCCTTGGTGGTGTTGGAGGTGAAGACGAAACCCTGGCCGACCGGGGCGTTGACGATGGCGGGAACCCCGGCGAGGCGGGCGGCGAGGCTGCCGAGCAGGATCGGCTTGAGGGCGATGTGATGGACCAGATCGGGGCGGAGGCGGCGGTAGAGCGCGGCGATGCTGCGGGTGAGCGCGGCTTCGGCGATCGGGTTGAGGCGGGCGCGTTGGAAATCGACCGGGTGGATGTCGAACCCCTCGTCGCGCAGGGCGGGTGTGGCGGCGCCGGTGCGGGTGATGACCGAGACGCGCCAGCCGGCGGCACGGGCGGCGCGGGCGCGGGCGAGGAAATGCGAGGCGAAAAACCAATCCTCGCCGATCAGGAAGACCAGATGGCGGGGCGGCATTAGGGCGGCTGGTTGGTCAGGGCGATTTTACGTTGCCAGCGCCAGGCGTCGCGGCACATGGCCTCGATGCCGCGGGTGGCGCGCCAGCCGAGCAGCGTGGCGGCCAGGGCGGGGTCGGCGTAGCAGGCGGCGACGTCACCGGGGCGGCGGGGGGCGATTTTATGGGGGATGGCGACGCCGGTGGCGGTTTCGAAGGCGGTGATCATGTCGAGCACCGAGTAGCCGGTGCCGGTGCCGAGGTTGACGGTGAAATCGCCATCGGTCGCCAGAACCTGACGCAGGGCGGCTTCATGGGCTTCGGCGAGGTCCATGATGTGGATGAAATCGCGCACGCCGGAACCGTCATGCGTGGGGTAATCATTGCCGAAGACGTTGAGATGCGGGCGGCGGCCCTCGGCGACCTGGCAGAGATAGGGCATCAGATTGGCCGGAACCCCGGCGGGATCTTCGCCGATCAGGCCGGAGGGATGCGCGCCGACCGGGTTGAAATAGCGCAGCACCGCCGCCGCGCGCAGGGTGTTGGTGCGGACGAGATCGGTGATCATGCCCTCCATCACCAGCTTGGTGCGGCCATAGACATTGGTGACGCGGAGGGGGGCTTGCTCGTTGATCGGGCATTCGTCCGGCTCGCCATAGACGGTGGCGGAGGAGGAGAACACGATGCGGCCGATGCCGGTGCGGCGCATGGCGGCGAGCAGGCGGACGGTGCCGACGATGTTGCTGTCGTAATAGGCGAGCGGGTCGGCCTCGCTCTCGGCGACCGCTTTTTTGGCGGCGAAATGGATCACCGCATCGATCGGGAAGGCCGCCAGAGCGGCGGCGATTGCGGCCTCGTCACGGATGTCGGCCTCGATCAGCGGCACGGTGACGCCGGTGATGCGGCGCAGGCGGGCGGGGACATCACGCGCGGCGTTGGAGAAATCATCGAGCAGGACGACATCGTAGCCACGTTCGAGCAGGACGACGGCGGTATGTGAGCCGATGAAGCCGGCGCCGCCGGTCAGGAGGATGCGCGCCATCCGGTCAACCCATTTTGGTCAGGGCCCATTTGACCTGCTGGGGGCCATCGGGCGTGCTGGTGAGGACGATTTGTTCGGCGCGGCGCGGTTCGGCGCCGCCGAAATAGATGGAATCCTCGACGGTGAGGGCGGCGCCGCCGGCGCGCAGGCGCCAGCCCTGGCCGGAGGGCAGACGCAGCAGGGCGGCTTCGTTGTCCTGCTGGATGCTGGCGGTGACGTTGGGGTGAAGATGGAAGCGCAAGGTGAAGGGCTGCGGTTCGGCGGCGACCACGCTGTCCTCGCCGCGGAGGTCTTCGCCGCTTTCGGAGAGGTAGAGGCGGCGGGTGTGGATGGCGCCGAAGAGTTTCTGCCAGCCATCGTGACTGGTTTCGAGCCAATGGGCGCCGTTGGCCTCCTGGCGGTTGACCTCGACCCGCGTCGGGCGGCGGCCGAGGCCTTCGGGTTTGATTTCGGAGGAGGAGACGTCGGCGATGATCAGGGTGGAATGGGCGGCGGTGGCGCGCAGGGCGTCGCGCCAGTCGGTCGCCGAGGCGGGGGCGGCGCCGCAATTCACGATCAGCCGTTCGCGGCCGACCGAGAGCTCGAAGGCGAGGGTGCCAGCGTGGGCGAAACGGTCCATCCCCGGGCCGGGCGGCGGGCCGGCATCGACGATGATGGTGGTCTTGCCGGCGGTGAGGCGGTGAAAACCGGATTGGGCGAGCGTGGTGCTGCTGCGGCCGGTGCGGCCCGCCTGGCTGAGCACGAGGTCGATCAGGTTGGGCCAGTCTTCCGACGTGCCGTTGAACAGGGCGAGGCCGCCATCGGCATGGCGCAGGCCGCGCAGGGCGATCGCCATGCGTTCGATCGTGCCGGGGAGTTGGGGCGGCGACTCGGCGCGGGCCGATTGCAGGAGGGCGCGGATTTCGGTGAGGTCTTGCAGCACGGCGAGGTGGGAGGCGGGGCTGCGTTCGCAATGCGATCCGTCGCCAAGGATCTGGCGGGTGATTTCGGGGGTCAGGAAGCGGAGCGCGCGCGGCAGGAAGGCGGCGTGTTCGGGCAGGGCGACCGATGCGGCGATCAGGCCCTTGAGGGCGGTGAAGGCACGGCCGTCACGCGCTTCGATCGGCATCGCGGCGGAGAGGTGGCGTGCGTCGTGCACGAGACGCGCCATCAGCATCTGGCGGAAATCATCGTCGGCGGAGGCGGCGAAGAAATCGTAATGGCCGAGCCAGGCCGCGAGGCGGGCGCCGGTGACCGGCGGGGTGATGGCGGTGGCGGGGCGTTGGTCGCAGCCGATCCAGTCGCTGATCAAGGCGCGGGCGCGGGAACGGGCGGCATCGGTGCCGAGGGCGCGCAGGTCGCGGAGCCAGGTGAAGCCATGGATATGGGCGAGCATGAGCGGCGAGGCGTCGCTGGCGGCGAAACTGCCGGTGCGCAGGGGGCGCACGGCGCCGCGATAGTCGATCTCGCCTTTGATGATGCGGGCGCCGCGACCGGGTTCACCGGGCCAGGGGTCGCGGACCGGCAGGGCGGGCGCATCGGGGACGCCGCCGCTGCGCAAACTGGCCAGTCTGGCCATGAAGTGCCGGGCGCCGCGCCGCATCGGGCCAGGTTCGGTCACGCGAAAGCCTGTGGCGATTGATCGCCATGTCCACGCGTGGTCGTGCCTACCGGGTCGGGATTTTCCCTCATCGGCACTCTTGTAGCGAAGTGTGTCGCGCGTTCACAAGCGCAAGGTCGGGTTATTCCGACGGAAACGTGTCCGACGGGGCAAGCGACTTGATCAGGTCGAACATCCGCTTGCGCACATTGGGCTCGGCGATGCGGTAATAGGCGCGGACGAGTTCGAGGGTTTCGCGCTTGGTCATGTGATCGTCGAGGCCGACGCCGAAGGGTTCCTGCGCTTCGGCGAAACCGTGGCTGCGACCGCGCGGGCCGGACATCGGGGTCGCGTCCATCCCCTCGGGCATGTCGTCGAAAAAAAAGCTGATCGGCACATCGAGCACACGCGAGATGTCGAACAGGCGCGAGGCGCCGACGCGGTTGACGCCGCGCTCGTATTTTTGCACCTGCTGGAAGGTGAGGCCCAAGGCGTCACCGAGTTTTTCCTGCGACATGCCGAGCAGGGTGCGGCGCAGACGGATGCGTGAGCCGACATGAACATCAATCGGGCTGGGCCGGCCATCTCGTTCGCTGTGTTCGGTCATTTCATTTGCCACCACGGTCATATCCGCCCCTTCGCCCCATCGGCCTTTGTGATTGTCTCGATTTTATTCACCGACCGCGACCGATTTTCGGTGCAAGTGATGTGGGTTCGATAATCGCTGAGTTCGAGCCCGCTGATTGCCGGCTCCGAAAAATGAATAACGCCATGACACCATCCAAAATCGGTCGCTCGTCTAAATTTTAATAAAAACTAATGTTTAGAAAGTGATACTACCATAGATCGCTTTTGACATACGGCTCTGACTATCTCCAATAGCAGCGAACGCAATTTTCCGCAAGCACGAACAAATTTTAAGACGGGTTTTTCAGCGTTTATTAACCGGAATCGTTATCGAGATGATCAGCAGAACCAGGGCAAACATCACGGCATAGAAGGATATGATCCCGGCCATGGTTAGACCGAATCGGGCATAGGGCGTGGCCGGCAATGCAACCGGAAGTCTGTGTAGCAGAATGCCGCGCCGATCGAGGCCGAGACGGGCGAGAACCCGCCCGTGGGGGCCGATCGCGGCGGAGATGCCTGAATTGGTATCGACCATCAGCGGCAGGCCCTCCTCGACCGCGCGCAGCCGGGTGGTCGCGAAATCCTGATGCGGGCCGGTGGTGTCGCCGAACCAGGCGTTGTCGCTGATGTTGAGCAGCCAGGACGGGCGGTCGGCCGGGTCGACGATCTCACCGGAGAAGATCGATTCGTAGCAGATGAGCGGCCCGACCGCCGGCAGGCCCGGCACATGCAGGGTGCGCGGGCCGGGGCCGGGGGAGAAACCGCCGCCGGGTGTGATTTTCAGTGGAATCCATGGCGGCGTGTATTCGCCGAACGGCACCAGCTTCCATTTGTCGTACCAGGCCACCGCTGGCCCGGCGCCGTCCACCGCGATCAGGGCGTTATAGACCTTGCCGGTGCGGCCATAGCGGAACGATCCGGCCAGAACCGGGGTGGCGCCGGTGATTTGGGCGATCGCGGCGCGGGCGTTCGCATCGGTCTGCAGCAGCGCGGGGCTGGCGGTTTCCGGCCAGACGATGACTTTCGGGCCGGCGCCGGCCTTCTGCATCGCCTCACGCGTCATGCGCAGATCGCGCTGCCAGCGTGCCTGCAGCGCGGCGGTGGTGAAGCTGCCCGGCACGGCGAAGCGGGGCTGGATCATCGCGACCGTGAGGTTGCGGTCCTTCGCCGGACCGGACGCGGTGCGGGCGATACCGTAGCCGGCCCAGAGCACCAGAAGCCCGGCGCTCGCGATCCACCCGCGCCGCCCGAGCAAGGGCAGACCGGCGGCGATGATGGTGAGCAGGGTGAGCAGGAAAATGCCGCCCACGGCGGCGGGTTGCATCATGATCACGCCGATCGTGCCGGGGATCGCCCAATCCGCCCCCCAGAAATTCCAGGGAAATCCGGTGAACAGGAATTGCTGCGCCAGATCGGCCATCACCATGACACCCGCGAACATCATCACCATCGCCAGGCCGGCGGGCAGGTTGCGGGCGGGGTTGATCCAATAGACCGCGACGGCGGGCAGCATCATGTAGCCGGCGACCGCCGCCGCGAGGGCGGGGGCGGCGAACGGCACCGCCCACCAGAATTCGCGCGCCATGATCAGGATCGGCTCGGTCACCCAGAACAGGCCGAGCAGATTGAAGCCGAAGCCGAAGCACCAGCCGACCCAGATGGCGCGGCGCCATCCGCCGGCGCGCGCGAGCAGGCGCAGCAGGGCCGGCACCACGAACCACAGCAACGGCAGCAGAAAGAACGGCGGCAGCGCGAGCGCCGCGAGCAGGCCGAGGCCGAAGCCGCGCCAGGGGTCGGTTTTCAGGCGCGCGGGCAGGTTTGCCGTCCAGCGATCCGGCATGTGCATGGGGAAGCCTCCGTAATTACGGCTGAGATAGGCCGAACCGGCGGGCCACGCCGGTCAAATCCTCGGCATGAGGGTGGCTGGGCGATGCCGGCGTGGCATCCTGCGGGCGGACGATCTGGCAGACCGCCAGACCGGCGGCGTCGGCGGCGGTGAGCTCGGCCGCGCTGTCCGAGAGGAAGAGGATGTCGGGAGCGGGACTTCCGAGGCGGTGGGCGATTGCCTGATAGCTTGCCGGATCGCGCTTGGCGCCGATTGCGGTGTCGAAATGCGCGGCGATCAGGCGGCTCTCATCGCCGGTCGGCGCATGGCGGAACAGGAGTCGCTGCGCGGCCTCGGAGCCGGACGAATAGATCGCGAGGGTCACGCCGCTGGCATGCCAGGCGTGCAGGGTGGGCAGGACATCGGGGTAGAACACGCTGGTGAGCGCGCCGGCGGCGAAACCCTCGGCCCAGATGCGGCCCTGGATCAGTTTCAGCGGGCCGATCTTGGCGTCACGATCCATCAGGTCGAGCAGGGTTTCGAGCGGCGATGCGCCCGGCGCGACCGGATCGAGCGCGGCGAGGGCTGCCGCGATGTCGGGCTCGCCGGCGTGGCGGGACAGAAAATCGGCCAGCCGCGCTCGGGCATAGGGGAACAGACATTCATGAACATAGCTCATCGGGGCGATCGTGCCCTCGATGTCGAGCAGCACGGCGCGCGGCCGTGCGGCCGCACCGTCGAGCAGTGCTGCGCGACGTCGCGCGGCGGGGGGCACGGTGGGATCAGGCAACCGGGAAGCGCGCGCTGATCGCCTCGCCGGTGAAATGCGCGACCCAGCCGGATGGGTCGGTAAAGATGCGCAAGGCGGTGAAATCGGGGTGTTCGCCGGCATCGAACCAATGCCGGGTGTTCGCCGGCACGGAGATCAGATCGCCCGTGGTGCAGAGCGCATCGAAGATCTTGCCCTCGGTATGCAGGACGAAATGGCCCGATCCGCTGACGAAGAAACGAACCTCGTCCTCGGTGTGGAGATGTTCGTTGAGGAATTTTTCACGCAGCGCGCCGGCCTGGGGGTGATCGGGCGTCATTTTGATCACATCGGCCGAGCCGGCACCGGTTTCGCCCATCAATTTATCGAGATAGGGGCGATACGCCTCGAGAATAGTGTCCGCATCGGCGTCGGGCGGGAGGGTCACCGGACTGTCCCACCGCTCGAACCGCACGCCGATGGCGCGCAGGCGCTCGGCGATGAGCGCGGCATCGTCGGTCTCGAGCATCAGGGCGCCGGGCGCGTTGTCATCGAAAATCCGCAGGCCGCTCATTGCAGTCGTCTCCGTTCGCATTCGCAGGATAGCAGGAATTCAAGGGCCTCGAGCCGCCAGAAACACCGTTCGAGATCCGGCCCCCAGGCATAGGCGCCGTGGCCGCGCAGGAGATAGCCGATCGGTGCCGCCGCGAGCGCCGGTTCAATGGTTTGGGCGAGGCGGGCGATGTCCTGGTCATTGTCGAACACCGGCAGGGCGGCGACGGTGCGATGGGTGGCGATGCCGGGAAACGCCTTGAGAATCTCGTAATCCTGCAGCATCAGCGCCGGTTCATGGGTGAGCATCGAGAGCGTGGTCGCCGCGACGGAATGACCGTGCAGCACGGCGTGAATCGCGGGATCGCGCCGGTAGAGCTGGCAGTGCAACAGGGTCTCGGCGCTGGGTGTTTCAGACGCGTGGCGGGGCGTGCCATCCAGCCTGACCGCGATGATGTCGCGCGGGACCAGCCGCCCCTTGTGGACACCGCTGCGGGTGATGGCGATGGTGGCATCGTCGAGCCGGACCGACAGATTGCCCGCGGAGGCCGGCACCCAGCCGCGGACGTCCATCCGCGCGCCGATGGCGATCAGATCGCGGGCGGCATCCGCCAGGGCGGGACCGGAAGGTTTCGGGTCAGCGCGTTCGGTCTGCGCTGTGGGCGCGCCCATGGTGATCGGCCCGCGGTCAAAGACGCGTCTGGTCGGGGCCGTGGACCGGTTCGGGCTGGCGCACGGCCGGGTCGGGTTGCGGCGTGGCATCGGCGACGCGGGCCTGGACCGGCGGCGCGGGCGGCGCGGCGGGCGGGGGTGCCGCCTTGTTCGAGTCGGTATCCGCGACGTTCTGCTTGAACGCCTTGATGCCCTTGCCAAGCTCGCCCATCAGATTGCCGACGCGCGAGCCGCCGAACAGGAGGGCGATGACGCCGATGACGATGATCCAGTGGATCGGGGAATCGAAGCCCATGACGCTACCTCAGACCTTGGTGCGATCGGTCGTCGTCGCGGTGACCGGCGGCGCCGCGACATGCTGTTCCAGCATCGACGCGTCCTTGGGTTGATCGTCAGCCAGGTTGTTCTTGAAGGATTTCAAGCCCTTGCCGAGCTCGCCCATCAGATTGCCGACCCGCCCGGAGCCGAACAGGATCAGCACGACCGCCAGAACGATCAGCCAATGCCAAATGCTTAATCCACCCATGTGACCGTTCCTTCCGTTATGGGAACCACGCCAACGGCACATCGGTACGGGAAAACCCGACCGCAATACCCGTCAACGCAATGCGATAGTGTAGCGCAACCCGTCCGTCGCGCCAATGGCCGCGGCACCGGCGCCACAGGGGGCGATTGAATCGGCACGCGCGGCTCAACGACGCGCAAAAACCCGGCGGAAGGCGCTGCCTATCAGACCTTAGAGCGATATGCGTTTATGTTGCCGCGGCAGCGGCAACATAAACGCATGAAATC
>NZ_JBMFGY010000095.1:0-11799 GCF_049977125.1 Acidiphilium sp.
CCGGCGTCGAGATGTCCGTGGCTGACCAGGGCGTTCTCGGCGTAGCCGGTGATGAACAGCACGTTGAGATCGGGGCGATACTGCCGTGCGGCGTCGGCCATCTGCCGGCCGTTCATGCCGCCGGGCAGGCCGACATCGGTGATCAGCAGATCGATCCGTGCGGCCGATTGCAGAATGGCGAGACCGGCGGCGCCGTCCTCGGCTTCGATCGTGCCGTAGCCGAGTTCGGCCAAGGCCTCGCCCACCAGCATCCGCACCGATGGCTCATCATCCACGATCAACACCATCTCGCCGGTTCCCACCGGCAGCGGGATCACCGGTGTCACCGCCGCCGGCGCGTCCGCCGCCCCGGTATGGCGTGGCAGGTAGAGGCACACGCTGCTGCCTTGCCCCGGTTCGGAATAAATCCGCACTTGGCCGCCGGATTGCCGGGCGAAGCCATAGACCATCGAAAGTCCCAGCCCGGTGCCGAGTCCGATCGGCTTGGTGGTGAAAAACGGGTCGAACGCCCGTGCGATCACGGCGGCGCTCATGCCGGTCCCGTTATCGGTGACGCAGAGCGACACGTAATCCCCCGCGGGCAGTTCGAGGCTCAGGCCAGAGCGGGCATCGACATGCCGATTGGCGGTTTCCACCGTCAGCCGGCCGCCGTCGGGCATGGCGTCGCGCGCGTTGATACACAGGTTGAGCAGCGCGTTCTCCAATTGATTTGGATCGCACAGTGTGGCCGCGACATCCGTCCCCAGCGCCAGTTCCAGATCGATCGCGGGGCCGACCGTCCGATCGATCATCTCCTCCATCCCCGTCACCAGCCGATTGAGATCGATCGGTTGCGGCGTCAGGGTTTGCCGGCGCGAAAACGCGAGCAGCCGCTGGGTCAGCGCCGCGGCGCGCGATGCCGCGCTCTGCGCCCCGGCCAGATAGGTGTCGAGCGCCTCGTAGCGCCGCTGGCCGAGCCGCAATTGCAGCAATTCCAGATTACCGGAAATCCCGGTCAGCAGATTGTTGAAATCATGGGCGATACCGCCGGTGAGCTGCCCGATCGCCTGCATTTTCTGCGCCTGGCGCAACTGCTCCTCGACCTGGCGGCGCTCGGTCAGATCGGCCGCCTCGGGCACCAGCGCAATCACCTCGCCGGCGACATTCAGCACCGGCCGGATCGACAGATCGAGAATCCGTGGCCCGCCGGGCAGGATCACCGTAACCTCCTCGGTCACGACCTGTCCGGTCGCGGCGGTGGCGATCATCTCCGCGACGCGCGCGGGCATCCCCGGCGTCGCGGCGAACCACGGCGTCTCGGCGAACGGCATCCCGACCACGGCATCGAGTGTGGTGCCGATCAGGAGGAGCGAGGCCGCATTGGTTTCAAGCAGCGTGCCGGTGGGCGTCAGCAATCCCTGCGCCATCGAGCTGGTGCCGAAAATCGTGCGCAGCCGCGCCACGGAATGTTCGAGCGCCTCGGCCTGACGTTTCTCGACCGTGATGTGCCGCCCGCTGGCATAGATCAATCCCGCCTCAGCGGTCGCCACCCAGGCGATCCAGCGCCACGACCCGTCCCGATGCAGATAGCGGTTCTCATGGAACGGCAAAGGCTGCGACGCGACCATCTGGAGCCGGGCCTCGCTCGCCGCCCGATCCTCCGGATGCACGAACGCAAGGACCGACCGCCCGATCAGCGCCTCGGTCGGCCAGCCCAGAATCGTGGTCCAGGCATCATTCACCGCGCGGATCATCCCGCCGCCATCGAGCACGACCTGCAAATCCTGCGCGTTCTTCCAGGCCCGGTCCCGCTCGCGGGTCCGCTGCTCGACCTGCTGTTCGAGCGTTGCGTTCAGGGCTTCGAGCGCCTGTTGCGCCCGCAACCGCTCGATCACGGCACGGGTGCGGTCGGCCACGCTGCGCATGAAATCGACATCGCCCGATGTCCAATGATGCCCATCGGCGCGCGCGGCATAATACAGCGCCACGAACTGGCCGCGCTCGAAGATCGGCAGGTTGATCATCGCCCGCACGCCGATCGCCCGCAACCGTTCCGCGTTCGCGCGGGTGCGATCGTCGTGTTCGACATCATCGACCACCACGATCTCGCCGCGTTTCAGCGCCTCGACATAATCGCCGAAATCGCGGAACCGCAGCCGCCCGGTGATGGCCTCGACGTCGGGATGATGGAAGTCGAACTGAATATCGATGGTCTCGGCCAGCGGATCGACCACGCC
This sequence comes from Acidiphilium sp., assembly GCF_049977125.1. Lineage (NCBI taxonomy): Bacteria > Pseudomonadati > Pseudomonadota > Alphaproteobacteria > Acetobacterales > Acidocellaceae > Acidiphilium > Acidiphilium sp. The sequence goes on from NZ_JBMFGY010000095.1 coordinate 2,217, forward strand.
ATAGCCGGCGCGGCTGACGCCGAGGGTGCGGGCCAGCGTCTCGGCCGCGCAATAGGCGATCTCGTCGATATCGGCCAACGCGCGCAGCCGATCCCCGAAGGTGAACAATTCGGACTGGCGTTGCTGGACCTCGCGGATCTGGGTGATGTCACGCCCGACCGAAACCAGCCGTTCGGGCAACCCATCGGCGCCGGGCAGCGGCGAGATCACCACATCCCACCATTTCGGCGTGCCGGCATGGGTGGCGCAGAACCCCTGAAACCGTCCGATGCCGCCGTTGCGCGCCTCGGCCAGCGCCGCCTCGGCCGCGCGCAGATCATCGCCCTGCCAGACCCGCAGCCACGAGCGGCCCAGCACCGCATCGACATCGGTGATCTCCATGCTTTCGATGCCGCCGTCGCTGACGAACAACGTATGACCATCGAGATCGAGCACCACGATACAATCGCGCGCCGAGCGCAGGATCAGCGCATTCATCCCGCGCGCCTCGCGCAGGGTGGCATCGGCGGCGCGCTGCTCGGTGCGGTCGCGCAGAATCTTCAGAAACCCGATATGGCTATCGCCCTGGTCGCGCAGCGGCATCATCTCGCCGCTCGCCCAGAACCGGCTGCCGTCCTTGCGCAGATGCCAGCGCTCATCATTCGCCCGATCGCTGACCAGGGCGCGGCGCATCTCGGTGCCGGGCCGATCCTGCGCGCGATCGTCGCCGGTAAAGATCAGCCCGACGTGGCGCCCCGTCGCCTCGTCGGCGGACCAGCCGAAAATCTGTTCGGCGCCGCTGTTCCAATCGATGATGACACCGGCGCGATCGGTCGCGACGATGGCAAAATCGACCGCGCTCTGAAACACGGCCCGGTAGACAACATCCGGCGCCAAACCGCCCTGCGTCTCCGAAGCGGTATCGCTGGCTGGCCCGGCTCGGTCGGTCACGCTGTTCCTTTCAGTGGCAGAAAATCCGGTCAGTGGCAGCAAATCCGGCGCTCACGGGACCGCGACCACCGCGGCGTCACAGGGCTATGACCGATGGCTTAGCCCGTCCCGGCGCTTCGGTAAACCGGGCAGCACCGATGACGATGCAAGGCAGCGGATAAGGAGCGCAGTAAATCAATGTCAACGTTGGATCGAACAGATTGGCCGCATCTTCATCATCCAGCAATCACCAAGTTATCTTTGATCGATCTTCGCCTGCGCTCTTGGTTTGACTGCCATCTATCACCACATCGCGATCAGCAAAACGTCATGCGCCACAGTCCTGCGCTTCAGGACACGATCCAGCAGACAAGATTTCCAGCACACAAGATTTGACGTTTCATTCCACGCTCCGGCTTCGGTTCTTCGCCGTCCGGACATCCAAACGGGAGGTTTCATGGGACTTATTCTTCTGATCATTCTGATCGTCATCCTGTTCGGCGGTGGCGGCGGCTATTACGGCTACAACCGTTACGGCGGTCGCGGTCTCGGCGGCGTGCTTGGAATCGTGCTCGTGGTGCTGATCGTTCTGTGGCTGTTCGGCGGCATGGGCTACCACGGCGGCATGCGCTGAGGCGCCGTTGCGTCTGATCGTCGCCCGCGTCGCAATGCTCCCGTTCGCAGCACCCGGTTTCAGCCTGGCTTGTTCCAGGCTAGACTGAGGCGAACGGATGAGGATGACAATGATGATCGATGAAGCAGCGGTTCGCGCCCGGATCGGCCAGTTCCGCACGGCGGACGGCGGCGGTTTGCCAGCGGCCATGATCGACAGCGTCGCGGTGCGCGACGGCATCGTTCAGGTCGCATTGACCGTGGCGAAGGCCGATGCGCCGCGGCTCGACCCGCTGCGCCAGGGACTCGAGCGCGACCTCGCGGCTCTCAGCGGGGTGCGCAACGCGACCGTCATGTTCACCGCCCCCCGCGCGGCACCGGCCGAGGCTCCGGCGGCGACTCTGCTGGGTCAGGTCAAATCGATCATCGCGGTCGCCTCCGGCAAGGGCGGCGTCGGCAAATCGACCGTCGCGGTCAATCTCGCGGTGTCGCTTGCCGCCAGGGGATTGAGCGTCGGTCTTCTCGATGCCGACATCTATGGACCATCCCTGCCCCGCATGCTCGGCACCGCCGGCAAACCCGACATGATCGGCAACAAGCTGGTGCCGATCGATGCCTGGGGGCTGAAAGCGATTTCGATCGGCCATGTCGTGGCCGAGGACACCGCGATGGTCTGGCGCGGCCCGATGGTTCTGAACGCGCTGATGCAGCTGATGACCCAGGTGGATTGGCCGGCGCTCGATGTCATGGTGATCGATCTGCCGCCCGGCACCGGGGATATTCAGCTCACGTTGTCGCAGCGGCTGAAACTGACCGGCGCCGTCGTGGTCTCGACGCCGCAGGACATCGCCCTGCTCGATGCGCGGCGCGGGGTCTCGATGTTCCAGCAGGTCCGGGTGCCGGTGCTCGGCATCGTCGAGAACATGAGCTTCTTCTGCTGCCCCAACTGCGGCACCCGCACCGAGATTTTCGGCCACGGCGGCGCACGGGCCGAAGCGGCGCGGATCGGCGTGCCATTTCTGGGCGAGGTGCCGCTGCTGCCGGCGATTCGCGAAACCTCGGACGCCGGCACCCCGATCGCCGTGAGCGCGCCCGGCAGCGAGGCCGCCTTGGCATTCATGGCGGTGGCCGATGCGGTGATGCGCCAGATGGGCGGCGAACGCACCGCGGGACCGCGCATCGTGATCGAGTGATGGCGTGGCCGAAATCGGGTTCTATCACCTGACCCGCACCGACGTGGCGGCGGCGCTGCCGGCCCTGCTCGGCCGCACGCTGGCTGCCGGGCAGCGGGCGGTGGTGCGCGGCCAGGATCCCGCGCTGATCACCGCCCTCGATGCGTCGCTATGGCTCTCGACCCATCCGGACTGGCTGCCGCATGGCAGTGCCGACGATGGCTTCGCGGCCCAGCAGCCGATCTGGCTGACCACCGGCGATGACGTGCCGAACCAGGCGGCGTATCTGTTCCTGATCGACGGCGCCACGGCCGATCTCAGCCGTTTCACCCGCGTGTTCGATCTGTTCGACGGCACCGATTCGGCGGCGCTGGCCGCGGCGCGCGGGCGCTGGGTGGCGGCAAAAACCGCGGGCCACAACCTGACCTATTGGCAACAGGCCGATCGCGGCTGGATCAAGAAGCTTTAACCCGGCATTAATTTCCATGCGCGATACTCCGGATCGATGGAGTCAAGGAACCGATGTCGGCCACCAAAGCGCAACTCTTATTCGAAACCGGCAACGCCCACGATGCCGCCGGCGCCTACGATGCCGCGGTGGCGGCTTTCGCGGCCTGTGCCGCGCTGGCGCCCGATCATGTGGCAGCCCAGATCAATCTCGGCAACGCCCTGATCAAGGCGGAGCGGATCGATGAAGCGATCGATGCCTATCGTCGCTGCCTCACCCTCGCGCCGAACCTCGTCGATGTGATGTTCGCCCTCGGCAATGCGCTGAGCACCGCGAACCGGCTGCCCGAAGCGGTGGAGACCTACATCACCTGCCTGCGCCACGCGCCGGATTTCGGAGCGGTCTATGTCAATCTGGCCGGAGCGCTCCGCCGCCTCGGCGTGCTCGATCATGCCACGATCATGGCGGAAACCGCCGTGCGGCTGATGCCCGGCGACGTCGATGCCCTGGCCTGCCTGGCCGGGCTTCATTACGATCAAGGTGATTTCGAAGCCGCCGTCGTCGGATATGGGCACGCACTCGCCGCCGCACCCAGCCATGCCGGCGTGCTCAGCAGCCTCGCCAATGCGCTGCACAGCGCGGGACGGTTGGACGCCGCCCTCGCATTGCACGAGCGTGCTTACGCAACCGCGCCCAACAATGCGGACTACCGCTACAACCGCGCCCTCAGCCTGCTGGCCGCTGGCGATTACGAGCGGGGCTGGGTCGAGCATGAATGGCGGCACCGCCGCAGCAGGGCGGCGCGCCTCGCGATCGAGCGTGGCCCGGCCTGGACCGGCGAGCCGATCGCCGGGCGGACGATTCTGCTCCACGCCGAACAGGGTTTCGGCGACACCCTGCAGTTCGTGCGCTACGCCCCCCTGGTCGCGGCGCTGGGCGCGCGGGTGATCCTGCAGGTTCCGGAACCGCTGGTCAGGCTGATGCGATCCGTGCCGAGCGTGGCCGAGGTGGTTGGCAACAACGATCCGGCGCCCCGGTTCGAGACACATTGCGCCCTGATGAGCCTGCCGCTGCGTTTCGGCACCACGGTGGCGACGATCCCGGCGCCGATTCCCTATCTGAGTGTGGCCCCGGCCGCCGTCGCGCGCTGGCGTGGCTGGTTCGCCGATGATGAGCGCCGCCGGGTCGGGCTGGTCTGGGCGGGCGGCACCCATCATGGCGACATCGACTCCCATCTGATCGATCGCCGGCGCTCCCTGCCGATCACCGCTCTCGCGCCGCTCGCCGCGGTCGATCGGGTACAGTTCGTCTGCCTCCAGCGGGACGCAGCGACGCTGCCGCGACAGCTCGATCTCATCGACCCGATGCCGCTGGTCGCGGATTTCGCCGACACTGCCGCACTGATCGCATCGCTCGATCTGGTGATCGCCGTGGATACGGCGGTGGCGCATCTGGCCGGGGCGCTCGGCAAGCCGGTGTGGCTGCTCTCACGCTATGATGGCTGCTGGCGCTGGTTCGAGCGCCGCAGCGACACGCCATGGTACCCGACGATGCGGATTTTCCGTCAGGCCCGACCACAGGATTGGGATGGGGTGATCCGCCACATTGTCGGCGCGCTCAACCAAGGGATGGGCACCGATCAGAGGCATTTGGCGGTCGCCTGATCAGCTCGGATCGGGGTAATGGATGGATCGGATCTCGATGGTTTCCGGCCCCCGCGGCGTCTGCACCACGACCTCGTCGCCGCAGCGGGCGCGCAGCAGGGCGCGCGCCACCGGTGAGGCGATACTGACCGTCGCCTCCGCCATGCTCGCCTCATCGACGCCGACGATCGTGACCGTGACGTCCTGATCCGATTGGGTGACGTAGCTTACGGTGGCGCCGAAAAATACCCGGTCGCGCTGGGTTTGCCGCGCCGGATCGACGATCTCGGCATCTTCCAGCCGTTGAGCGATGAAGCCCAGCCGGCGGTCGATCTCGCGCAGCCGGCGCTTGCCTTCCTTGTAATCGGCATTCTCGCTGCGATCACCATTGCTCGCCGCCCAGGAGACGATGGCGACGATCTTGTGCCGATCTGCGCGCAGAGCAGCGCGCTCGGCCTCGAGGCGCCGGTAGCCGGCGGGGGTCATGTGGACCTTGCCCGGTCGGGTCGGCGGCGCGGTCGCTGTCATCGGGTCATGCTCAGACGGAGTCGCACGCGGACGACCTTTGGTCATGTCTGGCGTCGGCGGGCTACGACGGCGTCATGGTCACCGCCACCATTTCACCGGCGTCGGCTCCGCTTCGGCGGGTGGTGCCGCCGGCCTCGTCCGGCGCGGGCGGGCCACCGGTTTGGTGAGGCGCGCCGGCTCGGGATCGGCGGTGGTCATGACGGTTGCGGGAACCGGTGATGGTAAGACCGGGTTGGGTAAGTCGGGGGCGGGCGCGGTTTCCGGTACGGCGGGCGGCGTCCTCTCGGTGCGTTCGATGTCGGCATGCGCCAGCCTCGTCTGCAAACTCTGGATCAGCAGCTGCGCCTCGTGCAGCGATTGCTCGGCGCGCAACCTTGCCGCGCGTTCGGAGTCGCGCTGGCGGGTCATATCGGCCAGGGCCGCGGCGTGGCGATTGTCGCCCTCGGATTTCGGATGCAGGATCACCACCGGAACCTCGCCATCGCGCACGAACCGGCGCCGGGGCTGCGAGGACCCGCCCGGTCCATGCCCGCCATGGGATGACGAGCCGGCGTGCGGATAGGTCTGGTGTTGACTGGAGGCGGGGGCGGCGGTGGGAGTCAGGCCAAGCGAGCGGCGGATTCGGGCCTCGGTCACCTCATCGGAAACTTCAGCCTCGTTGGGCTCATTGAACAAAGAAATACCTCGTGATGATTTGAAAAAAATCTAAAGACCAGAAAGCGCGATCAAAAACGCATTGGCGGTCATTTGATTTCGCTCCGGCGGACTCTGGTTCGACTGTCGCCGGCAGGAAACTAAACAGGGTTATTATGCACGGTCAGCGCCGATTGAGCAAGTGATGTGCCGCGTCCAGCCACCGGCGCAGAATCGATCTCCTCGATTCTGCGCCGGCGCGACCCTTGCCGATCCCTGGTGCGTTGGGACCGCCGGTTACTTTGCCGCGGGAAGCCCGGCCGCCGGCAGCAGCACGCGGAACAGGTTGGAGCCGCTGCCACCGCCGACGGTTGTGGTCGGGAGTTTGCCGTTCCAATGGGTGGCGACCGCATAGGGGATGATGGCGGGATTGTCGCCGGCGGCCTTGCCGACCTGGGCGATCGAGAGCGCGCGCGCCTTGGCGACGATGACGATGGATTGGGCCTTGGCGGTCGCGCGCAGCACGGTGGCCTCGGCCTCGCCCTTGGCCTGGGCGATGCGGGCCTTGGCGGCGCCATCGGCGGTCGCGACCACCTGTTCGGCCATGAACTGCTTTTCCTGCACCAGGTTCTGCTCCTTCACCGCCGAGGCCTTGGCTTCGACCGCCTCCTCGACCGCGCGGTCGAACGCGTGGGTATAGGCGATGCTGCGGATCTGGATGTCGATCACATTGATCCCGAACAGGCGCTTGAGCGCCTTGCTGATCGCTACGTGCATCTGCTCGTCGATGATCGCGCGTCGTTCACTGATGTTGATCGTTTTGTGACTGGCGAACACGCGGAGCGCCCGATCGGCGATGATCGGCTCGATCGTGCGGTTGATGTCGAGATTGCCGGCCTTGCCGACATCGTAGAGCAGATGCATCACGGCACTCGGCGGCACCTGGTAGGTCAGTGAAATCCCGAGCGTCACCAACTGGTTGTCGGCGGTATAGACCTGCACATCCGGCAGGCTGAGCCGTGAGATCGAGGTCTGGATCGGATCGACGGTTTCGATGAACGGCAGCTTGAAATGCACCCCCGGGCGGACCGGTGTCGGGGTGACGACGACGCCGAGCCGGGTGACGCCCGCCATCTCGTTCGGTTGCACGACATAGAAGCAATTACTGAGCACGAACAGCGCGAGCGCCACGATCACCACGAGGCCGAGCCAGCCGACCGGCAGCGGGTTCGACGGCCGCTGGAGACCGCTGCCGGGTGGCGGACGTCCGTTACCCTGGTTGAAATTGTTGAGCAGGCGGGAAATCGGGCTCTCGGCCATCGGGCGCTCCAGAATCGGAATGATCCAACGCGGTTCTTACGCGGTTTGGTCCGGTGCCGATACGGCAAGACCGAGCCGCGCCCACTCGATCACCGGGCAGCGATCCATCACAACCGCGAGACCGGCGGCACGGGCGATCGCGGCGGCATCGTGGTTGATCACGCCAAGTTGCATCCATATGGTTCGCGCCCCGAGGCGGAGGGCGTCGCGCACGGCGGGCATCACCTTGTCGGACGCGCGGAACAGATCGACCAGGTCGAGCGGTGCGGCATCATCGAGGCTGGCGACCACGGGCGCGCCGTGCAGAAGCTGCCCGGCAAGACCGGGATTGACCGGCGTGACGGCATAGCCATGCGTGAGCAGAAAGCGCAGCACGCCGTTCGAGGGCCTCGCCGGATTGGCCGAGGCGCCGACCAGGGCGATCCGGCGGGTTCCGGTCAGAATCGCGCGAATCGCGGCGTCGTTAAGTCCGTCGATCGTCATGTGAAGCTCAGGCGTCGCGGGGATTGCCGCATCAAAGGCTCCTCTGGCTGGCCAGCGTCGTCTCCTGTAAACCCGCCGGCGATGCGCACGGCAAGACCCTATCTGATCTTCATCTTCGGCCTGATCACCCTCGCCCTCTGGTTCTGGCCGAACCGGCCGCAGGGCGGCGCGGTCACGATGCCCGATGCACGGTTCCATTCGGTGTCCTACGCGCCGTTCCGGGCCTGGCAATCGCCGCTGACCAAAACCTTTCCAACCGCCGCCGAAGTGGCGCAGGACCTGCGGCTGATCGCGCGCCATGCCGACGGGATTCGCACCTATTCCTCGCTCGAAGGTCCGTACGACATCGGCGCGCTGGCCAAACAGGCCGGGCTGAAGGTCTGGGTCGGCATCTGGCTCGGCGCCAACCCCGCCGACAACGCGCGCGAGATGGCGGCGGGCATCGCGCAGGCCAACGCCCATCCGCAGACCGACACCCGCGTCGTGGTCGGCAATGAAGTGCTGCTGCGGCGGGATCTGTCGCCGGCCGCCCTGATCAAGGACATCGATTATGTCAAGGCGCGGGTGAAGCAACCGGTGGCCTATGCCGACGTGGCCAGTTTCTGGTTTCAGTTTCCCGAGGTCGCGCGGCATGTGGATATCGTGATGATCCATCTGCTGCCCTACTGGCAGAACCATCCGGTCGATGTGAACGCCGCGATCGCGCGGATCGGCCGAACGATCGCCAAGACCGAGCTTCTGTTTCCGGGCAAGCGGATTTCGGTGGGTGAGACCGGCTGGCCGAGCCGCGGCCGCTGGCGCGGCGATGCCGCCCCGTCCCGCGTCAATGAGGCCGTGTTCCTGCGCAAATTCGTCAGCCTGGCCGATCGCGATCACGTCGATTACAATTTGATCGAGGCGTTCGATCAGGATTGGAAATATCACGACGAAGGCATCGCCGGCGCGAATTGGGGCATCTGGAACGCGGCGCGGCAGCCGAAATTCCCGCTCGAAGGCCCGGTGGTCGAGATGCCGCATTGGCCGCTTTATGCCGGGCTGGCGATCATTGTGTCAGTCTTGCTGGCGGTGCTGGGACAGGCGCGGCGAACAGGCGCGGTGGCGCTGGCGTTCGGGCTGGGCAACGCGCTGGCCTATGCCGGGGCGATCACGTGGCATGAGCTGTATGACGACGCGCTTGTGGTGTGCGCCATCGTCAATCTGCCGGCGCAGGCCGCGCTGGCCTGGCTCGCGATTCGCCGCGCGGTGACCGGGCCGGCCGCACCGGCGGCGAGCGGCGCCGATACCATCGCCCTCCTGCGCGGCCGGGTGAGGCTATGGTCGGCGCCGCGGCGCGGGTTCGATCATGTCTGGTTCCTGTTTCTGTTCACCGCCGCCATCATCCAGGCGTTTCTGGTCTTCGATCCGCGGTACCGCGACGCCCCCTTCGCGGTATTCGCGGTGCCCGTGGTGGTTGCGGCCTGGCGTCTCGCCACGCGCGACTGGCCGTCGGTGCAGAGTTGGCGGGATTGGCTGCCCAGTGTCCTGATCGCCGCCGGAGCCGTCGCCAGCGTGGTGATTTCGGGTCTGCTCAATACCGAGTTCCTGGTCTGGAACGGCTGCGCGATCAGTCTGGCGGCGCCGGCGCTGATCGGCTGGTGGGCGCCGGCGGCGCAGCAACACAAGGCGGCACCCGCCCTGCAGGCCGGGCAACCGCGCTAGCGCGTTATGCGATTAAGTTGACGCGACAGCGGCAACATAATCGCATGAAATCGATCGAAAAAACATAAAGCTAGAGCGATATGCGATTGAGTTGCCGCGGCAGCAGCAACATAATCGCATGAAATCGCTCGAAAAAA
>NZ_JBMFGY010000096.1:0-11716 GCF_049977125.1 Acidiphilium sp.
TAAGTTGCCGCGGCAGCGGCAACATAATCGCATGAAATCACTCGAAAAACATAGATTTAGAGCGTTACGCTGAAAGCATAACGCTCTAAATCCCGCCACAAGCGCCGCCGTCCCTGCGGAACCTCAATCGCGCGCCGGAAAATTCATCTAAAAAACAATAACGATCTTATTAAACACTATCAGGCTATTTTTCTGTTATAAGTTGTATTATTTCAACACAGACCGTCAATTTGAAATTATTTTGTTGACGGATACGTCTTTCGGTTGTACTGATAATCGCAGTTCACCGGAGGTTGTGATGAAATTACTTATTTTTGGTTCGTTTATTGAAAATAAAGACATATTGACCACCTTCTTCAAATCGAAGCTGGTCGTCGTCGATGAAACATCCGAAGCCGAAGAGGCTCTCGATCTGGCCCGCTTCTACGATTACGATGCCGTGCTGCTCCGCATCACCGACACACGGCCCGCCGAGATCGAATTGATCAGGCGTCTGCGTATCGGCGGCTTGCGCTGCCCGATCGTTGCGGTCGCCCATAGCCTCGGCGAAGCCGGGCGGTTGCGTGTCCTCGAAGCCGGGGTCGACGATCTGATCGTCAGCGCCACCTCACAGGAGGAAATCTTCCTCCGGGTGCAAAACCAGGTGCGCCGCAGCCGGGGTTTTCAAAGCCCCTCGCTGGTTCTCGGCAATATCGAAATCAACATGAACGCCAAAAAAATCTTCGTCGGCGCGCATGAGGTCACGCTCACCAAAAAAGAATATCAGATCGTCGAAATCCTCGCCCTGCGCAAAGGCTGCGTCCTGAGCAAGGAAGCCATCCTCGATCATCTCTACGGCGGCCTCGATGAGCCCAACCCCAAGATCATCGACGTCTTTATTTGCAAGATCCGCAAAAAACTCCTGGCCATGGGCGCCGACGACCTGATCGAGACCAACTGGGGCCGCGGTTACATGGTCGTCGAGAAACGCGCCGCCGATCCGGCCAACCCGATCACAGCGAACCCGGAGACCGACATCACCGATTCACGGCTGACCACCGGCATGTTCCTCAGGGTCGGAACCTGAACCGACCCGCCAGGGCAACACCAACCATTCTCCCTGGCGCCGAATCGCCTCAGTCCGCGCTGTCCACCGCGGCCGGACTATCCTGCACCACCGCCGGCTTGGCATGGATTTCCGCCATCTTCTGCTCGACATGGCGAGAAAACACATAATCCGCCGGCCGCTGATGATCGAGCGGAATATCGGCCGCCATCGCACCCTCGGTCTTGATGCCCTGGATCGCGAGTTTCACCATCTTCCATGGCCGCTTGACCGAATCGACCACCGCCGTCGCCTCGAAACCGGAATGAACCATGCAATCGGCGCATTTCTCATAATTGCCAACGCCGTATTTGTCCCAATCGGTCGTCTCCATCAACTCCCGATACGTCTTGGCGTAACCTTCTCCAAGCAGATAGCAGGGCCGCTGCCAGCCGAACACATTGCGGGTCGGATTGCCCCAGGGCGTGCATTTATAGGTCTGGTTGCCCGCCAGGAAATCCAGAAACAAAGGCGATTGATTGAATTTCCACGCCCGCCCGCGCGCCTTGCGCTCCTTGCCGTAGCGAAAGATCGCCCGGAACAACTCCTTGGTCCGCTGGCGGTTCAGAAAATGCTCCTGATCCGGCGCCCGCTCATAGGCATAACCCGGCGAGGTCATCACCCCATCGACGCCGATCTCATTGACGACATCCAAAAACGTCGCGACCCGCGCCGGATCGGTGCCATCGAACAGCGTGCAGTTGATCGAGACCCGGAACCCCCTGGCCTTGGCGAGCTTGATCGCCGCAACCGCACGATCGTAAACCCCGTCCTGACTCACTGCCTTGTCATGCATCTGCTTGTCGCCATCCAGATGAATGTCCCAGCAGAAATTCTTGTGCGGCTTGTACTGGTCGATCTTCTTTTCAAGCAGCAGCGCATTGGTGCATAAATAAATGAACTTGCCCCGCGCCAGAATTTTCTCGACGATCTCGGGCATCTCCTTATGCAGCAACGGCTCGCCCCCCGCGATCGCCACCACCGGCGCACCGCATTCGTCAACCGCCTCCAGCGCATCCGCGACCGACAAACGCTGATTGAGAATCGGCGCCGGATAATCAATCTTGCCGCAGCCCGAACAGGCGAGATTGCAGCGGAACAGCGGTTCCAACATCAGCACCAGCGGATAACGCTTCCGCCCGGTGAGGTGCTGCTTGAGCACGTAGGACCCGACCTTGATCGCCTGATTTAGCGGCACGCCCATAAACTAACTCCTGAAACCTGAAACCCGATAGACGACCCAAGAACCCGTTTGGTCAGTCGTCGCTCACTTCGCTCGGCAGTTTGAACCGCACGTCTTCCGGCGTGCCGGCCAGCATCTCGACCTCGATCGAGCCGAACCGCTTCAAACCCTCGAGCACGCCGCGCACCAGAACCTCCGGCGCCGAAGCCCCGGCGGTCACGCCCACCGTCGTGATCCCCTCGAACCACGCCGCCTCCAGATGCCCCGCATCATCGATCAAATAGGAAGGCCGGCCCAGTTCCGCCCCGATCTCACGCAGCCGGTTCGAATTGGATGAATTACGGCTGCCCACCACCAAAATAAGCTCGACCTGCTCGGCCAGATGCCGCACGGCTTCCTGCCGGTTCTGTGTCGCATAACAAATATCGCGCACATCCGGCCCGGTGATGGTCGGAAACCGCGCGATCAGCGCCGCGATGATGCCCCGCGTATCATCGACCGACAATGTGGTCTGCGTGATATAAGATAGCATGTCCGGTTTCTCGACCGTGAGGGTCGCGACATCCTCGACCGTCTGGACCAGATAGACCTGTCCATCGATCTGTCCGATCGTCCCCTCGACCTCGGCGTGACCGGCATGACCGATCAAAATGATCTCCCGCCCCTGCCCGGCATAGCGCCGTCCCTCGGAATGCACCTTGGCCACCAGCGGGCAGGTCGCATCGATCACCGGCAAATTCCGGTCCGCTGCGGCCTTCTGCACCACGCGCGCCACCCCATGCGCCGAAAACACCGTGATCGCGCCGTCCGGCACCTCACTGATCTCATCGACGAACACCGCCCCGCGCGCCCGCAGATCCTCAACCACATGACGATTATGCACAATTTCATGGCGCACATAAATCGGCGGCCCGAACTTCACCAAGGCGCGCTCGACGATCTCGATCGCCCGCTCCACCCCGGCACAGAATCCGCGCGGCTGTGCCAGCACGACCTTCATCGCCGGCAGCAAACCTGGCTCGGCCGCCTGGCCGCCCTGGTCGGTCGGGATAACGAAACTGTCCATCGAGCTGTCGCCCTTTCGAGATCGCGCTGAAAATGACCGATCGGCACCGCCCCGCGGCGTCACCACTCCTACGGAGCGAGTGACACTAAGTCATCGCGCCGTGATTCCGCAAGGCCCGATGCCGCAACGCAACGCCGCCTCCCGCATCCGCCATCCCGCCTGTTGCCGATTTGCCATGCTCACTGACCAATCCAGCACCGCAGTTTCATTCCGCCGGCGTTCGGCTTATGTTTAAGTTTGATAACGGTATCGGTCCAGCCCGCCTATGGCGATGACCGCGCCCTGTGGTTCAGATGCACATGACGATTCGTAAAGGACAGTGAACATGAAACCCTACCGCAGCAGCAATCGTTCGGAGTGCCATGCCGAGGGCCGCATCTGATGCCGCCCCGCACCCCGCTGCTCGACCGGGTAAAAACGCCGGCCGATCTGCGTAATCTCTCCGCCGAACAACTCCGTCAACTCGCCGATGAGCTCCGCGCCGAAACGATCGACACCGTCTCCGTCACCGGTGGTCACCTCGGGGCCTCGCTCGGCGTGGTCGAACTCACCGTCGCCCTCCACGCGGTGTTCGACACCCCGCGCGATCGCCTGATCTGGGACGTCGGCCACCAGGCCTACCCCCATAAAATCCTCACCGGACGGCGCGATCGTATCCGCACGCTCCGCCAGCCGGGTGGATTGTCCGGCTTCACCCGCCGCTCGGAGAGCGAATACGACCCGTTCGGCGCCGCCCATTCCTCGACCTCGATCTCCGCCGGCCTCGGCATGGCGATCGCGCGCGACCTCAAGGGCGAAACGCCCAAGCGCAACGTCATCGCCGTGATCGGCGACGGCGCGATGAGCGCGGGCATGGCCTATGAGGCGATGAATAATGCCGGCGCCAGCAAATCCCGCCTGATCGTGATCCTCAACGACAACGACATGTCGATCGCCCCGCCGGTCGGCGCCATGAGCGCCTATCTCTCCCGCCTGATCTCCTCGCGCAGCTTCCTCAACTTGCGCGAATTCGCCGCCCGCATGGCCAAGCGCTTCCCCCGCACACTGGAGCGCACCGCCAAGCGCGCCGAGGAATACGCCCGCGGCATTCTCACCGGCGGCACGCTGTTCGAGGAACTCGGCTTTTACTATGTCGGCCCGATCGACGGCCATAATCTCGACCATCTGCTGCCGGTCCTGCGCAATCTGCGCGATTTCGAGGGCGACGAGCCGATCCTGCTCCATGTCGTCACACAGAAGGGCAAGGGCTACGCCCCCGCCGAGGCCTCGGCCGACAAATACCACGGGGTTTCGAAATTCAACGTCGTCACCGGCGAACAGGCCAAGGCGCCGCCCGGCCCGCCGTCCTACACCAAGGTGTTCGCCAACGCCCTGATCGCCGAAGCCGAGGTCAACCCCGCCATCGTCACCATCACCGCCGCCATGCCCGGCGGCACCGGGCTCGATGTGTTCGCCAAGCGCTTCCCCACGCGGACCTTCGATGTCGGCATCGCCGAACAGCACGCCGTCACCTTCGCCGCCGGCATGGCGACCGAGGGCATGGCGCCGTTCTGCGCGATCTATTCCACCTTCCTCCAGCGCGGCTACGACCAGGTGGTGCACGACGTCGCCCTGCAATCCCTGCCGGTCCGCTTCGCGATGGACCGCGCCGGCATGGTCGGCGCCGATGGCGCAACCCATGCGGGCGTATACGATCTCGCCTTCCTCGGCTGCCTGCCGGGATTCGTGATCATGGCGCCGTCCGACGAGGTCGAATTGATGGATTGCGTCGCCACCGCCGCCATTATCGACGATCGCCCCTCCGCCTTCCGCTACCCGCGCGGCGAAGGCATCGGCCTTGAGCTACCCTCCCGCGGCACACCCTGGGAGATCGGCAAGGGCCGCCTGATCCGCGAGGGCAGCAGCGTCGCCATCCTCGCGCTCGGCCCACGCCTGCACGATGCGCTGAAAGCCGCCGACGAACTCACCGCCCGCGGCTTTACCACCAGCGTGGCCGATGCCCGCTTCATGAAGCCGCTCGATACCGGCCTGATCGACCAGCTCGCCCGCCATCACGAGGTGCTGATCACCATCGAGGACGGCGCCGCCGGCGGCTTCGGCGCCGCCGTGGCGCATCATCTGGCCTGGAGCGGCGCGCTCGACCATGGGCTGCGGTTCCGCCCGATGACCTTGCCGGACCGCTATATCGACCACAACACCCCCGCCGCCCAGCTGATCGACGCGGGGCTCACCGCGAAGGACATCGTCGCCCATGCCCTCGCCGCACTCGGTCGTCGCAACCCTGCCGAGAAGGATCATGGCTCGGTCGCAATTCCCGCACAGTGATCCCATTATCAAAGGCGATGAACCGTCGTATCCTCCTGGCGATGCCGCTCCTTGCGGCCCTGCCTCTCGCGCTTTCCTCGGCACGCGCTGCTGCCGAGGCCGCCGCCGCGCCCGTCACCGACCTTGATGACGCCCTGATCGCCGTGATGAAGGCGGGCAGCGCCGGTGAGAGCTTCACCACGCGCTACGCCCTGCTCAAGCCGGTGGTCGAGCAGAGTTTCGATCTGGGGTCGATCCTCCAGGTTTCGGCCGGGCTGCTCTGGTCGCAGATCCCCGCCGATCAGCAGGCCGAACTGGTGGTTCTGTTCCGCCGTTACACCATCGCGACCTATGTCAGCAGCTTCAACGCCTATAGCGGGCAGCGTTTCGAAACCCTGCCCGGCACCCGCAGCGTTGGGACCCGGCAGATCGTCACCACCGACCTGATCGCGGCCTCAGGCCACAAGACCAAACTCGCCTATGTCATGACCCCCCTCGCGGGCGGCTGGAAAATCACTGATGTGCTGTTCGACGGCACCATCAGCAAAGTCGCCACCCAGCGCTCGGAATTCGACGGGCTGATCGACCCCGGCAACGCCAGCCGGCTGATCACGGCGCTGAAGCGCAAGATCGCCACGCTATCCGGCGGCGCGCTCAAGGGCTGATCGTGGTCGCGATCCTCCCCGCGATCGCCGATCTGCTCTGCATCGCCGGCCTTGCCCAGCAAGCGCTCGGCACGGTGGCGATCACCCGTGCGCGGCCCGCGCCCAACACCCCGGCCGCGACCGCCCCGGTCACGATCCTCAAGCCCCTGCACGGCAACGAGGCCTTGCTGGACATCGCGCTGGAATCTTTTTTTCTGCTCGACTATCCGCGGTTCCAGCTGGTGTTCGGCGCGGCGGACCCGGCCGATCCGGCGCTCGCGATCGTCGCCGCCCTGCGCCGGCGCTACCCGCTCGTCGATGTCGCCGTGGTCACCGGCCCCACCCCGCCCGGCCGCAACCGGAAAATCGCCAATCTGATGGCCATGCTCCCCGCCGCGCGCCATCACCTGCTGGTAATCTCGGATGCCGACATGCATGTCGCCCCCGATTTTCTGCGTGCCGTCGTCACCCGCCTGACCCAACCCGGCACTGGCCTCGTCACGACGCTCTACACCGGGCTGCCGTCGAGCACGGCGCTGCCCAGCGTTCTCGGGGCGATGCAGATCAATCATTCGTTCCTGCCCGGCGCCGCTCTCGCGCGCCGCCTCGGCCGGCAGGAT
This sequence comes from Acidiphilium sp., assembly GCF_049977125.1. Classification (NCBI taxonomy): domain Bacteria; kingdom Pseudomonadati; phylum Pseudomonadota; class Alphaproteobacteria; order Acetobacterales; family Acidocellaceae; genus Acidiphilium; species Acidiphilium sp. Next base: position 6,902 of record NZ_JBMFGY010000096.1, read on the forward strand.
TGCCTGGGCGCCACGATGGCGCTCAGCCGAACCACGCTCGACACGGTCGGCGGTTTCCCGGCCCTGCTGGATCATCTCGCCGATGACAACGTGCTGGGACAGCGCATCCGGGCTGCGGGTCGAACAATCGCCATGGCGCCGACCATCCCCGCCACCACAGTAACCGAAACGACCCTCCCCGCGCTGATCCGCCATGAACTGCGGTGGGCGCGCACCATCCGCGCTCTGGTGCCGGGGGCCTACTGGGGATTGATCGTGCAATTTCCGCTGTTTTGGGCGGTTGTCGCGCTGGTTCTGGCCGGTGTTCCAACCGGAGGCTGGATCGCCCTCGCCCTCGCCGCCGGCCTTCGCTACGCGATCGCCCGCCACCTTGAGCGCCATCTCGGCCTTACCGGCGGCGGCGGCAAATCCCCCGCCCTTGCCAAAACCGCCGCGCCGTGGCTTTTCCTCTTGCGCGACGGTCTTTCAGCGGTCATTTTCGTCGCCAGTTTCTGGAGCGACACAGTCGAGTGGCGGGGGCAGGTGTTGCGGGCCGATTCCGGTCGCGCCACCCCACCGGCATGACCGGTACATAAGTTAGGATCGATGCGATGATGAAGACCCTGTTTCTGCAACCCCCCTCGTTTGATGGGTTCGACGGCGGTGCCGGTTCGCGCTACCAGGCCAAGCGCGAGATCCGCTCGTTCTGGTTCCCCACCTGGCTGGCCCAGCCCGCCGCCCTGATCCCCGGCTCGAAACTGATCGACGCACCGCCCGCCAACCTCGGCATGGCGGATGTGCTGCCCCATTCCAACGCGGCCGATCTGGTGATCATCCACACCTCGACCCCGTCGTTTGCGAACGATGTCAAAGTCGCCGCCGCGATCAAGGCGGAAAACCCGCGCGTGATCATCGGCATGATCGGTGCGAAGGTCGCGGTGCAGGCGCAGGAAAGCCTCGAACAGGGAACCCCGGTTGATTTCGTCGCCCGCAACGAGTTCGACTTCACGATCAAGGAGATTGCCGAGGGTAAGCCCTTTGCCGAGGTCGATGGCATCTCCTACCGCGACGCTGCCGGCACCATCGTTCACAACAAGGATCGCACCATCCTCGAGGACATGGACAGCCTGCCCTTCGTGTCGGATGTCTACAAGCGCGACCTGCGGATGGAGGATTACTTCATCGGCTATCTGCTGCACCCCTATGTCTCGCTCTACACCGGGCGCGGCTGCAAATCGCGCTGCACCTTCTGCCTCTGGCCGCAAACGGTCGGCGGCCATCGCTACCGCACCCGCTCGGTCGAGCACGTCATCGCCGAGGTCAAGCAAATCAAGCGCGACTTCCCGCAGATGAAGGAATTGTTCTTCGACGACGACACCTTCACCGACAATCTGCCCCGCGCCGAAGCGATCGCGCGTGAGCTTGGCAAGCTCGGCGTCACCTGGTCGTGCAACGCCAAGGCCAATGTGCCGCGCGACACGCTGAAAGTGCTGGCCGAGAACGGGTTGCGCCTTCTGCTGGTCGGCTATGAATCCGGCAATCAGCAGATCCTGCATAATATCAAAAAGGGGATGCGGATCGAGGTCGCCCGCCAGTTCACCAAGGATTGCCACGATCTCGGCATCAAAATCCACGGCACTTTCATTCTCGGCCTGCCCGGCGAGAGCCAGGAGACCATCCGCGAGACCATCCAATTCGCCAAGGATATCAATCCACACACTATTCAGGTCTCGCTGGCCGCGCCCTATCCCGGTACATTCCTTTACGATCAGGCGGTGAAAAACGGCTGGCTCGACATCGCCAATGCCGAATTGATCGATGATCACGGCATCCAGATCGCACCGCTGCATTACCCCAACCTGAGCCACACCGAGATTTTTGAAGGCGTCGAGATCTTCTATCGACAGTTTTACTTCCGCGCGCCGAAAATCATGTCGATCGTCAGTGAGATGGTTCGCAGCCCGCAGATGATGAAGCGGCGTCTGCGCGAAGGGGTCGAATTCTACCAGTTCCTCCGCGAGCGCCACGCTGCCTGAACCGACATCCGTCGTCTTCTCGGCCGACGATTTCGGCCTGACCGAGAGCGTCAACGAAGCCGTCGAAATCGCCCACCGGGATGGCCGCCTCGCGCAGGCGAGCCTGATGGTGGCGGGACCGGCGGCGGCGGATGCCGTCGCGCGCGCCAGACGTTTGCCTCACCTCAAGGTCGGACTGCATCTGGTGTTGGTCGAGGGTGATTCGATGCTTGGTCATGCGCGGTTGCCGCACCTGACCACGCCGGACGGACGCTTCGGCTCCGATCAAATCATGCGCGGCTTTCGCTATTTCTTCAGCCCGTCTGCCCGCCGCGAACTCGCCGCCGAAATCCGCGCCCAGTTCGAGGCCTATCGCGCCACCGGCCTCGTGTTGCACCACGCCGATTCACACAAGCACATGCATCTTCACCCCACAGTGGCGGGATTGATGATCGCCGCCGGGCGTGACTTCGCTCTCTCCCGCATCCGGGTTCCTGCTGAGCCCCCGGCGGTCCTTGCGACCTGCGGCACGCTGCCATCCCTGGGTGATCGCGCGCTCTATGCCTGGTCGCGGGTGCTGCGCCGGCAAGTCAGGCGGGCGGGGCTCGACTGCACCGATCATGTGTTCGGGATCAAATGGTCGGGTCACATGACGGCCGAACGCGTGCAGACCCTGCTCGCTCATTTACCGCCGGGCACGAGCGAAATCTATTTCCACCCCGCGACCCGGCAGGACGCTATGCTCGCCGCCCTGATGCCCGGATATCGCCATACCGAGGAACTTCGTGCCCTCCTGATGTCGTGACACGATCCAGCGATACGCCCAATGGCACGTCTATTTAAGTGTAAATTGCCCAACATTGACGCGAAATTGACTCTTGTTAACACGCCCTGGTTGCAATATACCGTTTTCTTGAAAAAAACAATGAGTGATTGAGCGCTTGTTAACCTTTCACTCTTAAAGCTGAATTCCACCCAGGTTCGCATTTGCAAGGAGATTTTTGTGTCACAGACCTCTACCGGCGCCGTCACCGTTACCACAGCAGTTGGCCAGCCGCCGCTTAGTTTTGATGTCAGTTCCAGCCTTGCCAGCCAGATCCAGGGGCAACTCGCCAACGCGATCACCGATGTGGTCGACCTCAATTCGATCTATGTGCCGATCACCGCCAATTCCATCGTTCTGAACAGCGACGGGACGACGAGTTCCGCCCTTCCCGGCGCTGTCACCTCCTCATCGCCGACGGAGGATGTCTACCTGACGGGCACCGTCGTCGCTAGCGGCGGCACCATTACATTGCCCGCGCAGGGAAGCGCCAACGGCTTTTCGGCGCTCATCGCAACCTTCTCGGGCAATGAAACCGTCACCGGCGGAGCCGGCAGCAATCAGCTGGTGGTCACCGGCGCCACCACCAATCTCACCTACGATCCGCAGGGCGGCACCAATCTTGACACGATCTATGGTGGCGGGGGCAACAATAATTTCACGCTCGATGGCACGAATTACACGGTTGTCGTCGCCGCGGGCAGCAACACGATCACCGCCGCCCTGAACGGCGGTGTTTCCAACAGCTACAACACGATCTCGACATCCGGCGGCACCAACGTGATCAATCTCGACGCTGGCACGTCGACCGTCACGTCAGGTGGCACCGATCAGCTGAACATCGCCGATGCCGGCAACCTCGTCACCGTGACCGGCAATTCCAATATCCTCATGACCTCCGCCTCCGGCAGCAATGCCATTGTTGCCTCCGGCAATGATACCATCACCATGCGCGGCACCAGTGACAGCGTGACCGCAAGCGGTGGCTCGAGTGTCCTGGTCAGCGGCACTCTGAACGACGTGACCATGTCCGGCGGCATCAAAGCCATCGCGTACGGCACCGCCAACACCGTGACCGGTACCGCCAGCACGCCGATTGCGGTATTCGGCCAGAATGACGTGGTGAACGGCGGCCAGACCGGCCTACTCTATGCCTATGGCACCGACAATACGATCAACGCGACCGGGTCGGACACCGTGCTTGGCAACGGCATCGCCAACACGATCAACGTGGCGGGCGGCGGCGTTGTGTTCGCGGCCGGCACCAACGATTCGATCATTGCCGGTTCATCGAGCAACGCGTTTCTGGTGCTCGGCGGCAGTGGCGCGAGCGACGCGGCGACTCTCGGGGGATCGTCCTACGCCTTCGCCCAGGGCAACGCTTCGGTCGATGCCGTCGGGACCAACAATTATGTGATCATGACCGGCGGTGCCAACAGCGCCACGCTGAACGGCGGCTCCCTCGCTTTCGTTGTCGCAGGGGCCGACACCATCAACGCAACCGGCGCGACCTACGTGTTCGGCGGCGGCGGCACGCTCGACTTCATGGGTGGCCCCGGGTCGAGCTTCATCGGTCGCGGTACCGGAAGCGTCACCGCAACCGGGGGCAGCGGCGGCATTACCGCCTATGGCGGCTCCAGCGGCGGTAACTCGCTGACCGGTGGCGCGGGCACCAACACACTCTATGGTGAAGGCAGCGGTAACACCCTGGTGGGTGGCAGCGGGACCAACAACCTGATCGCCTCGTCCGGCACCACCACCATGGTTGGCGGCGCAAACGCCACGCTCAACAATTTCGAGTTCACCAACAACACCGCCGCCAGCAGCGATGTGATCAGTGGATTTCGCAGCGGCACGGACAAGATCACCCTGGGCTCCGGCGTCACTCTCACCAGTCAGACCGCCGTCAGCGGTGGCCTCAGCCTGACGCTGAGCGATGGCACGCAAATTTCGATGCAGGGTCTGTCGTCGAACCTTGCCGTCAGCACCTCCGGCTCC
>NZ_JBMFGY010000097.1:0-11708 GCF_049977125.1 Acidiphilium sp.
CTCCGCACCGGCCTCTCCATCATCCAGGTCGACCAACTCCTTCACCAACCCGTCACCATCACCATCGCCCAGGGCGGCCCGCATCTCTGTTATCTCAACGGCCTCGTGCTCAGCATCACCCAGATGCCCTCCACCTCCACCGGTTCCACCCTGCTCGCCGACCAATCCTACTGGGATTACGAAATTGTCATCGTTCCCAAACTCCATTTCCTCGACCAAACCAGCGACTGCCGCTTCTACGAAAACCTCTCTTCTCTCGACATCGTACAGAAAATCCTCTCCGAATTCAGCGTCACCGACGTCGACTACCGGATCACCACCCCCCCGCCGACGCGACCCTACACGGTCATGTTCAACGAAACCTATCTCGGCTTCATCAACCGCATCCTCGCCGAAGATGGTCTCTTCTATTTCTTCGAACACAGCAACGTCGCCCACACCCTCGTGATCGGCGATTCCAACGCCGCGTTCAAAACCCTGCCGGCCTCACCGGTCATGTTCGCCTCGCAAAGCGCCATCGAAGCCGGCATCCACTCCTGGCAACGCGCCGATGCCACCACAATCGGCACCTCCGACATGGGCGACTACAACCCGACCACCGCCGCCACCAAAATCGCGGGCGACGAACCCACGATCATGACATCGAGCGGAACCGCCGCGCGCTCGCATTATCACTGGCCCAGCTTCGCACCCGACCCCGGCACCGCCTCGACAATCGCCAAGCGCCACATGCAGGCCCATGAAGTCCGCGCCCGCGCCTTCACCGGCACCGCCACCATCCCCGATCTTTACGCCGGCGGCATCATCACCCTGACCGGCGACCCCACCGCCGATGGCGGCGCCACCGAATACATCCTCACCTCGGTCGCCATCGCCATCGCCGATCACGGCGGCGCCATGAACGGCTCGCGCGACCCCGGCATCACCGTCTCGCTCACCGCGATCAAGTCAAAAACCCCGTGGCAACCCATGCCGCTGGGCAAACCCGCCCTGGCCGGGTTCTACTCCGCCACCGTCATCGGCCCGCCCGGCGAGGAAATTTACACCGACGATCTCGGCCGCATCAAAGTCCAGTTTCCGTGGGATCATCGCAACGAAACCACGCCTTCGGGCAGTTTCTGGCTCCGCGTCGTCCAGCCCTGGTCCGGCGGCGGCTGGGGCGCGCAGTTCATCCCGCGCATCGGCCAGGAGGTCGCGGTCACTTTCCTCGAAGGCGATATCGACCGCCCGGTCGCGGTCGGCGCGCTCTACAATTCCACCAACACGCCCATTTTCCCGGCCGCGCAGAAAAACAAGAGCGGCTTCCGCTCCCGCTCCACCAAGGGCGGCGGCGCCGCCGATTACAACGAGATCTCGTTCGACGACACCATGGGCTCGGAGGTCATGCTCTTCCACGCCCAGAAGGACCACGTCATCGAGGTCGAGAACGACCAGACCATGACGATCGATGCCAACCGCACCGTCACCGTCAAGAAAAATGAAGCCATCACCATCCAGGGCACCCAGACCGTCAAGGTCACCAAGGCGGTCCTCTATGAATCCGATACCTCGATCACGCTCAAAGTGGGAGACAGTTCGATCGTCATGGATCACACCGGAATCACGATGAAATCATTGATGATCAAGCTCGAAGCCGGCGCCCTGCTCGAGACCAGCGGCAAGATCGCCCAACACAAGGGTGAGGTTCTACAGATCCTCAAAGCGGCTATAATCAAGGTGAATTGAGCCATGAGCGCCGCAACGATGGAAAAACTCTTCGCCGCCGACCGTGACGAGGTCGCCCAGCGCGCCACGCTTGGCCCCCAGGCGCGCAGTGCGGTGGCCGATGCGCCCAGCGTCTCCGCCATGATCGCGATCCTGGCCGGCGGCGGCTTTCTGATCGAGGCGGCGCGCTGCTTCGCCCATGCGCTGCCCAAGCGCGAGGCGGTATGGTGGGCCGCGATGTGTGCCTCCTACACCACACCCGATGACTTGGCCGAAGCCGATCGCGCCGCCCGAATCGCCGCCGAAACCTGGGTACGGACCCAGACCGAGGACGCAAGGCGCACCGCCATGGCCCTGGCCGAGCAGGTCGGGTTTCAAAGTCCGGAAGCCTGGACGGCGGTGGCCGCGTTCTGGTCCGGACCCAGCATCGCCGGCGCGGACATGCCCCCCAACCCACCGGCCCCGCATCTCACCGGAGTCGCGGTGGCAGGTGCTGTCGTCCTGTCCTCGGTACGCGGCGATCCGGCCATGCGGCTGGTGCGACTCGAACGATTTCTGGGCTCGGCGCGCGACATCGCCGAGGGCGGAGCAGGACGTCTCGTGCCTGAAACTACCTCATGACCCTGATCCTGAGCGTGCTGCGCTGCCCCGATGCCGCCCCGCCCGAAACCCGCCGCCTCGAGGGTGGCGAGTTCCGGATCGGACGCGGCCCCGACAACGACTGGGTCCTGACCGACGCCGAACGCGTGCTTTCCAAACGCCATTGCGTCATCGCCTGGCGCGGCGGCACCTGGCAGATCGCCGATACCAGCACCAACGGCACCTATATCAATCGCGATACCGCCCCCCTCGGCGCCGGCGCGATCCACACGCTCGCGGATGGCGACCGGATCAGGCTCGGCGCCTATGAAATCGAAGCCCGGCTGCAACCGGTGCCGGGTTTCGCGCCGACCCGGCGGTATGAGTCCGGCGCCGATGATCCGTTCGCGCACCCTTCGGCCGCATCGGGTCCACCGCCCCCAACGGGGTCGGACAATTGGTTCGGCAACGGCAATTCGATCGCGCTACCTCATGATTTCGACCCGCTGGGTGCCGATGAGTCGCTGTTCGCCGCTCCGGTGGCCGACCATACCCCCGCCCATCAGGACGCATTCCGCCCACCGCCGATCGCCCCGAAACTGCTGCCGGATGACTGGGATATCATGGCCCCACCCCTCCAGCCCGCAGCCCCCCCGCTGGTCGCGTCCACCCCACCGCCGCGGCCGAGTTCGCCTTCGGAACCGCTCGCACCGAAACCCGAACCGATGCCCGCGCCATCGCCGACCCGGCCCCGGAACGATCTGCTGGAGGTGTTCCTTGCCGCCGCCGGCATGGCCGATCAGCCACCCGCCGGCGATCCGGCGGAGGTGATGCGCCGGCTGGGCGGCGCGTTCCGCGCCATGGTCGGCGGGTTGCGCCAAAGCATGATCGCACGCGCCACCATCAAGGGAGAATTCCGGATCGAACAGACCATGATCCGCGCCAAGGGCAACAACCCGCTCAAATTCTCCGCCGATGACGACGATGCAATGGCCGCCCTGCTCGGTATCGGACGGCGCACCGATATGGAGGCGGAGGCCGCGGTCAGCGATGCGCTGCGTGACATCCGGCTGCACGAAATCGCCGTGGTGGGCGCGATGCAGGCCGCCGTGCGCGCCTTGCTCGCCCGATTCGATCCGGCGGCGCTGCGAAGCGAGGGTGAACAGGGCCGCGCCATGATTCCGGCGCAACGCAAGGCCCGCGCCTTCGATGCGTTCGAGGCGCTGCACGGCGAGATCACCAGGGCCATGACCGATGATTTCGACAGCGTATTTGGCAAAGCTTTCGCACGTGCCTATGAACGGGCCTTGTCTGAAGCGGAGGCGCGCGATCCATGATAGGGCGATGGTCGGTCCTGGTGGTGCCGTTGCTGCTGGCATCGTGCGGCGGCGCGCCACCCCCCCGCCCGCCGGCGACACTCGCCTTGACCATCGTCGGCGGCGCTGACCAGAACCCCGATCCGGCCGGCACCGCCGAGCCGGTCGCGGTGCGGATATTTCCCCTGGCCGCATCGGGCAAATTCACCGCCGCCGATCCCTACTCGCTGATGGCCAACGCCACCGGCGTGCTCGGCCCCGATCTCGCCGGACCGTCCGATCAGGTCATCGTCGCCCCCGGGGCAACGGCGCATGTCGATCAGCGACTGCCGGACGCGGCGCAGTCGCTCGGCGTGATCGTGTTGTTCCAGTCGATCAATCAGGCGCAGTGGCGGGTCCTGACCCCATTGACTCCGCACCAGCCGAATGTGCTGACCTTGCGGATCAACGGTTTGGCGGCCAAACTCGCACCCAACGCTCACAAAGGCTGATCAACGATGAGTTGGACCAACCGGGTCGTCTGGCAGGAGGGGATGTTTCTCCGCTCGCAGCATTTCCAGCAGCAGGATCGCTGGCTGGATGCGCTGTTGCGCGGGCGGATCGCCGCGCTGGTGCCCTATCCCTGGGGCATCACCCACGCCACGATCAACCGCGACCTGCTCGGCACCGGGCGGTTCGCCCTGGCCGAGGCCGCCGGCGTCTTCGAGGACGGCACGCCCTTCGCCCTGCCCGGCGAAGCCGATCACCCCGCCCCGTTCGATGTGCCGGAAGGGACGCGGAATGTCCTGATGCATCTGGCCTTGCCGGTCCGTCAACCGGGAGCGGCCGAGATCGCGGCGGCCGATGGCAGCACCGAAGGGCGCTACAACGCCGGCCGGTTCGAGGCGTATGATACCCATTCCGCCTCCCCCGAACCGGCCGAGGTGCTGATCGGCCGGCTCCGGCTGCGTTACATGCTCGATACCGAGGACCGGGCCGGATTCCTGTGCCTGCCGATGGCGCGGATCATCGAGGTCTCGGCCGACAAGCGGGTTACGCTCGATGATCGCTGGATTCCGCCGGCGCTGGTCTGCCACGCGGCGGCGCCGCTCGCCGGGCTGATCACCGAGTTTTCCGGCATGATCCACCAGCGCGGCGAGGCGCTCGCCGCGCGGCTGAACGCGCCTGGCACCCGAGGCGTCGCCGAGGTGCAGGATTTCATGTTGCTCCAGGCGATCAACCGCTGGCAGGCCCTTTTGCAGCACTGGGCGGATGCGGCGGTGATTCATCCCGAAACGCTCTATGCCGCCTTCGTCGAAATGGCCGCCGAATTCGCCACCTTCATCGAGGGAACCCGCCGGCCCAACACCTATCCGGGCTATCGCCACGAGGATCTGCAACGCAGCTTCGCTCCGGTGGTGGCCGATCTGCGCCGCTCGCTCTCGGCGGTGATCGAACAGAACGCGATCGCGATCCCGTTGCAGGAGCGCCGGCACGGCGTCCATGTCGGCCCGATCAACGATCGCTCGATCCTGCGGGCCTCGAATTTCGTGCTCACGGTGCAGGCGGATGTGCCGGGCGAAACCCTGCGGCGGCTGTTTCCGGCCCAGGTGAAAATCGGCGCGGTCGAGCAGATCAGGGAATTGGTCAACGTCGCACTGCCGGGCATTTCGGTGCGTCCCCTGCCGGTCGCCCCGCGCCAGATCCCGTTCTATGCCGGGGCGAGCTATTTCGAGCTTGATCGCGGCAGTCCGCATTGGCAACAGATGCAGAATTCCGGTGCCTTCGCGCTGCATGTGTCGGGGGAATTTCCGGGGCTGAAACTCGAACTCTGGGCGATTCGCGGATGAGCGACAATCCGTTTGCCGAACCCGACGACAGCGACCGCACGATCATTCGTCCGGCGCCGGGCGGCAGACGACCCCCTCCACCACCACCGCCGTCGCCGCCGGGTGGCGGCGGGGGGTATGAACCGCCGCCACCACCACCGGCCGGCGGGGCCGAAACCCTCACCTTCGGTTCAACGCCGCTCCTCGCCGCCGCCGCCCCCCTGCTGCAATTGCTCGCCCGGCTGCGCAACACGCTGCAACCGCCCGATTCCGGCGATCTGCGCGAGCGGACGGCGCGGGCGATGCGCGATTTTGAAATCGCCGGGCGGCAGGCCAATGTCCCGGTCGAGCAATTGCGACCAGCCCATTATGCGCTGTGCGCCAGTCTCGACGACGTGGTGCTGGCGACCCCCTGGGGCAGCCAGGGCGCCTGGGCACAGCGCTCGCTGGTCTCGACTTTTCATCAGGAGGTCCGGTCCGGCGAGCGGTTTTTCGACATTCTCACGCAGATTCGCCAGAACCCCGGCAATTTCCTGCAGGTGCTGGAACTCATGTATGTCTGTCTCTCGCTCGGCTACATGGGTCGCTACCGGCTCAGCCCGCGCGGACCGGCCGAGATCGACCGTCTGCGCGAGGAGATCTATGCGACCATCCGCCGGGCCCGGCCACCGGGCGATGCGACCCTCTCGCCGCAATGGCAAGGGGTGGCGGCGCCCTACCGGCCGCGCCGGGCGGCGCTGCCGGTCTGGGTCGCGGCGGCGGCGGCGCTGGGGGTTCTGGCGCTCGTGTATGCCGGATTCGATTATTCCCTCGCCGGATCGTCCGGTGCTCTGTACGATCATGCGGTCGCGGCAATCCCCTCGCGCATGCCCACCCTGCTGCGCGCCGGACCGACCACGCCGCCACCACCGCCGGTGGCACCCTCTCCCACCGTGCTCGACCGGTTACGCGGGTTTCTGGCACCCGAAATCGCCAGGGGTGAGGTGAGCGTGCTGGGTACCATCAACGCGCCGGTCGTGCGGATCAACAATACCGGTCTGTTCAATTCCGGCAGCGCCTCGGTGCAGGCGCAAGCCCTGCCGCTGCTGAACAAGATCGGCCAGGCGCTGGCCCGGGAACGTGGCCAGGTGCAGGTGATCGGCTATACCGACAGCCAGCCGATCCACACGCTGCAATTCCCCAACAACCTCGCGCTCTCGCAGGATCGCGCCCGCGCGGCGGCCGCGGTGCTGGATCGTTCAATCGGCGATCAGAGCCGGCTGACCGCCGAAGGCCGGGGATCGGCCGACCCGATCGCGAGCAATGCCACCGCCGCCGGTCGCGCCCTGAACCGTCGGATCGAGATCGTTCTGATCCGGAGTGCCTCACCATGAGCCGTCACCTTGTCCGCTGGGGCCTGAGCGGACTCGGCGTCGCGATCCTCGCGGCGCTCATCTGGTTTTTCGCACCGTTCTGGCCACCGCTGGCGGGGGTCATCCCCCGGGCGGCAATCGTTGCGCTGTTCGTGCTGCTGTGGCTGGGGATCAATCTCTGGCTCGATCGTCGCGCCCGCCAGCGGGCGGCGGCGGTCGAAAATGCCATCACAACCGCCCCGCCCGACCCTGAGGCCGGGGCGCGGGCCGAAGAGGTCGCGGCACTCGCGGCGAAGCTGAAGAAGGCGCTGGCGATTCTGGCCAAGGCGCGCGGGACACGGGGGTTTTTGTATGAGCAGCCCTGGTACGTGATCATCGGGCCGCCGGGTGCCGGCAAGACCACGGCACTGCTCAACGCCGGGCTGAATTTTCCGCTCGCCGCCGAGCTGGGGCAAGGCGCGGTCGCCGGCGTCGGCGGCACGCGCTATTGCGACTGGTGGTTCACCGATCAGGCGGTGATGATCGACACCGCCGGGCGCTATACCACGCAGGATTCCGCCGTTGCGGTCGATCAGGCCGGCTGGCACGGGTTTCTGGATCTGCTGAAACGGACACGGCCGCGCCAGCCGCTCAACGGCGTGATCGTGGCGATCGCGCTGTCGGACATCGCGGGCGGTGACGCAGCGGCGCTCGCCGCCCATGCCCGCGCCATCCGGGCGCGGATCAAGGACATCACCAACCGGCTCGGCGTCACCGTGCCGGTCTATGCGCTGTTCACCAAATCCGACCTGATCGCCGGGTTCAGCGAGTTTTTCGACGATCTGGACACGGTCGGGCGTTCGCAGGTCTGGGGGATCACCTTCCCGAACGAACGCGGGCCGGGCGGCGCGGTGGGCGGGTTCGTGACATCGTTCAAAGCCCTGGTCACGCGGCTCGAAGACCGGGTGATCGACCGGCTGGCCGCCGAACGCAGCCCCGACCGGCGCGCGATGATCGAAGGCTTCCCGCTCCAGTTCGCCAGTCTGCAGGCACCGGTCGGGGCGTTCCTGACCGAGGCGTTCGCCGGCTCGACGCTCGATCCCGCGCCCTGGCTGCGGGGCGCGTATTTCTGTTCCGGCACCCAGGAGGGCACGCCGATCGACCGGCTGACCGGGGCGCTGGCGCGCAGCTTCGGCATCGATCAGCGGCGGGCGCCGAGCCTGCGGCCGCAATCGGGGCGTTCGTATTTCCTGGGGCGGTTGCTCAAGGACGTGATCTTCGGCGAAGCGATGCTCGGCTCGGCCGATCGCAGCCTCGCACGCCGGCGCGTTGCCTTGCGGATCGGCGGGTTCGCGGCGGTCGGCGTGGTGCTGATCGGCCTGCTCGCGGGGCTGCTGATCAGCCGGGGCAACAATGCACACGCCATCGCCCAGGCGACACAAGCACTTGCGGCCGAGCAGAAAATTGCCGCAACGCTGAAACTCGACCCGGTCGCCAGCGCCAACCTGGCGCGGATCGCGCCCTTGCTGCAACAGGCCCGCGCCTTGGCGCATGCCCGACCGGACAGCGGTTTTGTCGGGCTCGGGCTCAATCAGGCCCGCTCGATCCGGGCGGCCACCGCCACCCTCTATCGCGATACGCTCGATTTCGCGCTGCTGCCGCGGCTGGTGCTGCAACTCGAGGCCGAGATGCGTGGCGGGCTCGATCGGCCGGATTATCTGTATCAGGCCACCCGTGTCTATCTGATGCTCGGCAATCAGGGGCCGCTCGATGCGCCGCTGGTCGAGGCGTGGATGAAGCTCGATTGGCAGCGCCTGTATCCCGGCATCGGGCAGACCGATCTGCGGTCGGAGTTGATGGACAATCTGGTCGCGCTGCTGGCCCGGCCACTGCCCGACGTGCCGCTGGATGGCGGGTTGATCGCGACGGCGCGGGCGACGTTCTCCCGGGTGCCGATCGCTGAGCGGGTGTATTCGCGAATCCGGGATTCCGAGGCGGCGGCGCGGATGCCGGCATGGACGCCTGCGGCGGCGCTGGGCGCGGCGGGGATTTCGTTGTTCACCAACGCGACGGGTCAGCCGCTGACCGATGGCATTCCGGGATTTTTCACCAAGCGCGGCTTCTATTCCGTGCTGCTGCCGGCGCTGACCCATGCCTCACAGGATGTGGCGCGCGAAAGCTGGGTGCTGGGGCGGTCGGCGCGGGTCGATCCGGGGTCGCCGCAGTTGCAGTCGCTGGAGAGCGACGTGATCGCGCTTTATGAGCGTGACTACGAGGCGCATTGGCGCGCGATGATCGATGATCTCAATTTGGCGCCTTTGGGGAGTGCGGGACAGGCGGTGCAGGCGCTGTATGTGCTCGGTTCGCCGCAATCGCCGATGAAGACGTTGCTTGAATCAATGGCGCGGCAACTCACCTTGACCGAGGCACCGAAACCGCCGAAGGGCGCCGCCGTGGCCGCCCGCATCCCCCATGCTGCGGCGCTGAGCGCGGCGACCGCGCGGTTGAAGGGGTTGCTGGGGCCGGGTGCGGCGGCTGAGCCGAAGCCAGGTGCGGCGATCGACCAGGCGTTCGCGCCGTTGCGGACCTATGTCGGGAACGGCGGGGTGGGCGCACCGATCAGCCTGACGCTGCAATTGATCGATCAGGTGCAACAGCAGCTCGCGACCCTGGCGGCAACCGCGCCGGGCGCGGCGGGACCGGCGGCACCGGGTGCTGGGGGCGATGCGGCGGCGCTGCTGGCCGGCGAGGCGCAGCATGACCCGGAGCCGGTGCGGCGCTGGCTCGCTGGCATCACCGGGACCGCGGATACGCTGCGGGGCGGCTCGGCGGCGGCGGCGGCGGCGGCGGCGTTCAATGCGCCGGGTGGGGCGGCGCCGCTGTGCCAGAAGGCGGTGAGCGGGCATTATCCGTTCGACAGCAGCGCCAGCGCGGGTATTCCGCTTGCCGATTTTTCGCATCTGTTCGCGCCGGGCGGGGCGTTGGACAGTTTTTTCAATACCCAGGTGCGGCCGTTCGTGAACATGACCGGGCCGGTCTGGCGCGTGCAGCCGGTCAACGGGGTGACGCCGCCGGTCAGCCAGGGGGCGGTGGCGGAATTCCAGCGGGCGCAGGAAATCCAGCAGATGTTCTTTATCGGCTCGGCGACGCCGAGCGTGCAGTTCACCATCACGCCTGACGCGCTCTCGGCCAGTGCGGCGCAGGTGACGCTGCAACTCGGCGGGGTGACGATCAGCTACGCCCATGGGCCGACGGTGCCGACCTCGGTGACCTGGCCGGGGGCGGATGGCATGCAATCGGCGCGATTGATCATCACGCCGGCGGCGGCGGGGGGCATGCCGGTCACGGTGCAGGCGAGCGGGCCGTGGGCGGTGTTCCGGTTGTTCAATCAGGGCCGTCTGACGGCGGACGGGGGATCGGCGCGGTATCGGCTGACCTTCGACCAGGGGGGCGAGAGCGCCTCGTTCACGATCGAGGCGGGGTCGATTTTCAACCCGTTCGCGCCGGGGGTGCTGACCGATTTTCGCTGTCCGAGTCTGGGCGGATGAGCGCGGGGTTCTATGGCAAGCTGCCGTCGCGGGGCGATTTTATCGGCGGGGGATTGGCCTCCTTCGTGGTCGATGCGCTGGATCAGTGGATGCGGGCGTGTCTGGTGGCGAGCCAGGCGGCGCTGGGTTCGGCATGGATCGATTGCTGGATGGAGGCGCCGGTCTGGCGGTTTTTCAGCGTGATTGGCACCACGCGATTCGGCGGCGTGTGGATGCCGAGCATGGACAAGGTCGAGCGGTGTTTTCCCTTGGTGATCGCGATCGAGGCGGAGCAGGCCGGGCCGGGCTGGTTTGACGCCGCCGAGGCGGCGGGGTTTGATGCTGTGACCGGGGCGGCGATGGGTGAGATGACGCCGGATCATCTGGCGTTGCGGTTGCGGGCGATTGCGCCTGACGCGTGGACGCCGCCGGCGGCGGGCGTTTGGTGGACCGCGGGGGCGCCGCGCCGGGAGGCCGGGCAAGTGGCGTGCGAGGGGTTGCCCGATCCGGCGATATTCGCGGGATTTTTGAGCGATCGGGGGACGGCGCCGTGATTCCGCGGGTGAAGACATGGGCGCAGACCCATGTGGGGATGGTGCGCAAGCATAACGAGGATGCGTATCTGTGCCGGCCTGATCTGGGGTTGTGGGCGGTGGCGGATGGGGCGGGCGGGCATCAGTCCGGGGCGTTGGCGTCGGGGATGATCATGGCGGCGCTCGATCGGCTGGAGGGGGGATTGACCGCGGCGGAACTGCTGCCCCGGGTGCGGGCGGCGGTGGACGAGACGCATCGGGCGTTGCTGCATGAGGCCGCGCTGCGCGGGCCGGGCACGGTGATCGCCTCGACCGTGGTGGTGCTCATTTTGCGGGATTTTCATTTCGCTTGTTTGTGGGCCGGGGATTCGCGGGCGTATCTGCTGCGCGAGGGATCGCTGACCCAGATCACGCGGGATCATTCGCTGGTGCAGGATCTGGTCGATGAAGGGCGGTTGAGCGCGGTGGCGGCGGAACATCATCCGCAGGCCAATGTGATCACGCGGGCGGTGGGCGCGGACCAGGAGGGGTTCGAACTCGATAAGGTGATCGGGGATGCGCGGCCGGGAGACCGGTTTTTGCTGTGTTCGGACGGGTTGAGCAAGATTGTGCCGGAAAGCGAGATCGCGGCGCTGCTGGGATCGCCCGAAGGCGTGCCACCGACCGAATTGCTGGTGGCGGCGGCCTTGGCGCGGCATGGCAATGACAATTTGACGGCGGTGGTACTGGGTTTCTGAGCCGGATTGCGGGCGCGGCGGGCGGGAAAACGGATGAGAGAAAGGGATTGTCCTTTCCGTTAGGCTTTTTCGTTGCTGAATCGTAACGATTTGGGCGTGCGAAAGCCGGTGCCGCACCTCATCGATTTTTGAAGCTCTTGGGGTTGGGGATGAAATAATGATTGCCGGGACCG
>NZ_JBMFGY010000098.1:0-10017 GCF_049977125.1 Acidiphilium sp.
CGCCACGTCGTACCACTAAACGATAGTTGTAGCGGTCACCCGTTGAAGTCGGTCTCTTAATCATCCGCCGACCACCATAGCCCCTATCAAAACCAGGCACTTCGTTGAAATCACCTCGTTCCTCAAAATCCATAGTCAACCACGGCGCAACTTTCATACCGGGACGGTCAGGACGGCACCGCCTTCTCCAGTACCGACGGATCCGAAGATCCTATCTCGGAAGGCTCGATCCGGACATCCTTGGTGACCGATTGGATGAAGAGGCCTGCCGAGACAGCGGAGCAAATGACGCATGTGCCGAGAATCGTAATGGGGCCTGTCCATCCCAAACCAGCGGCCAGGAGGGCAATGACGAGCAGCAGTGCCGCGACAACACCGACGGCACTCGCAGCACCGAGGACAAATGAACGGCGCAAGTCGCGCGACGTCAGCAGAGGTGCGGCCGATATCAGGGAACCCGTTCGGGTGTCTACTCCGTCTTTGATTTTGCGCCATTGATGCATCTGACGCATGGAGTGTGAACTGCGCCAGATTTGCCGGAGGCCCCAACTCTTGAGAGGATGGGGCTATGGAGAAGCGAAAGACATCGAAGAAATATTCGCCTGAGGTCCGCGAGCGTGCGGTCCGGAAGGTGTTGGAGCACGCGAAAGATTACGCCTCCGAATGGGAGGCGATCGGTTCAATCGCGGCGAAGATTGGTTGCACGGGTGAGACCCTTCGGGGTTGGGTCCGCCAGGCGGAGCGGGACCGTGGTGTACGGCCTGGTCTGACCAGCGATGAGCGCGATCGGATGAAGGCTCTGGAGCGGGAGAACCGCGAACTGCGCCAGGCGAACGAGATTCTGCGCAAGGCATCGGCATATTTTGCACAGGCGGAGTAGGGCGGCCGGTACAGGCCATGATCGCGTTCATCGACGCGCATCGCGAGGTTCACGGTGTCGAGCCGATCTGCGAGGTTCTGCCGATCGCACCCTCAACCTACCATGAGCATGCCAGCCGCCGTTCCGATCCAGAGCGCCTGCCGCCGCGGGCCAAACGAGACATCCGGCTGCGAACGGAGGTCCGCCGGGTATGGGATGAAAATTTCCAGGTCTATGGTGTGCGCAAGGTCTGGCGGCAGTTGCGGCGCGAAGGGATCGGAATCGCGCTGTACGGTGGCGCGGCTGATGGCGGAGATGGGGCTCGCGGGCGTAATCCGCGGCAAGCCGGTGAAGACGACGATCAGCAACCCGACCGCCCCCTGCCCACGCGACCACGTGAACCGGCAATTCCATGCCCTTTGCCCGAATGCCCTCTGGGCGGAGGCGCTCAAAGTTCCATGCGCACAGAGCATGGAATAGCGGCGGAGGGTTCTGATTTCACCTACGTGGCAACCTGGGAGGGCTTCGTCTACGTCGCCTTCGTGATCGACGTCTTCGCGAGTCGTATCGTCGGCTGGCGGGTGTCGCGCACAGCGCAGACCGGCTTCGCGCTCGATGCTTTGGAGCAGGCCCTTCACGATCGCCGTCCGACGCAGCGGGATGGCCTTGTGCATCACAGTGATCGCGGTGTCCAATATGTCTCGATCCGCTACACCGAGCCCCTGGCTGAGGCCGGCATCGAACCATCAGTCGGTAGCGTCGGCGACTCCTACGACAATGCCCTCGCCGAGACGATCAACGGCCTGCGCGGCCCGGCCTGTTCAAAGCGGAGGTGATCCACCGACGCGGACCCTGGCGCAACGCCGAAGCCGTGGAATTCGCTACCCTCGAGTGGGTCGATTGGTTCAACAACCGACGCCTCCTCGAGCCGATCGGAAATATCCCGCCCGCCGAAGCCGAAGCGCGCTACTATGAACAACTGAACGAGCTGGCTATGGTGGCCTGACTCAAACAAGACAGCCTCCGGGATTCCCGGCGCGGTTCAGTTACGATTGCTTTGAATGGACTGGAGTTGCTGGTTGTACACAGCACGACCCCCGGCAACTTTTTTGTTTTGAGCGACCGATGCGTGAGCGGTGATTGGAGACGGCTGATACATCGACGTGCCGACCGCGGCGTTCGCTACAAACGGAGCAAACACTCCGAGAGAGGCCAAAATCGCGATCGAGGCTGTGAATTTACGCATTAGAGTAACTCCTTGAGATAGAGAAAAGAATTTTTGAAAGGCACGTCGTTTCGTTGACCCTCATGTACTCCATTTAGATTAGATGATAATCCGCTTTAAATTGTTTTCACCTCACACTGATAGAATGAGATAGCTGTGCTGGATCGCGTGCTGGGGATGGAGGTATTCACACGAACGGCCGCTCGGGGGAGCTTCTCAGCGGCAGCCCGATCGCTGGGTCTTTCGCCAACAATGGTAACGAAACACATCGTAAGTCTGGAAGATCGCTTGGGCGTGCAGCTCTTCCAACGCACGACGCGGCGTCTGTCACTGACCGAGGCGGGGCGGACCTATCTGGACTTCTGCAGCCGTATTCTTCCGGAGATTGAAGAGATGGAGAAGGCTGTCAGTTCCGGGCAAATCGAACCGCGTGGGCTTTTGCGTGTGAATGCCCCGTTATCGTTTGGGTCTCTGCATATTGCCCCGGCGATGGCAGAATTTTCGCGGCTTCATCCACAGGTCACGGTCGAACTTGGACTGAGCGACCGTATGGTGGATATGGTTGAAGAAGGGTGGGATCTTACGATCCGCATTGGGCGTCTTGTTGAGAGTAGTCTCAAAGCCCGTCAGATTGCATCGACACAGATGCTTGTATGTGCCTCACCGATCTACCTGAAAGCCAGAGGTACGCCGCAGACCGTTGCCGAACTGGCCAACCACAATTGCCTGACCTATACGCTATCGAGCTTCAACAGCTTGCACCGGTGGACATTTGGAGACGATGGCAAGATCTCTGTCACGATCTCCGGCACGCTACGGATCAATAATGGCGAGGCGCTACGTAATGCCGCTATAGCAGGTCATGGGATTATCTACGAACCCCACTTCCTGCTTTCTGATGAACTGCGCTCTGGTTCTTTGGTGGCCTTGCCGCTCGATAATCCGCCAATCACCGAACTTGGAATCCATGCTGTGTACGCGCCCACTCGGCAAGTTCCACTGAAAACACGCGCGATGATTCAGTTCCTGGCAGCACGGTTCAAGGGTAACCATCCGGTCTGACTTTCGATTACCCACAAATATCGGTGGACGGCATAAACGGCAAAAATGAACGATGTCGATCCACAGGCCTGGCTCGCCGATATCCTCGCGCGCATCGCCAGCCATCCTGTCCACCGGATCGAGGAACTGATGCCCTGAAACTGGATCGCACCGCAAAATCAGAACCCGGTCGCACTGGCCGCCTGACCACCCCACTCCAGAGATCCGCGAACACCGACCGGCAATCAGACCGCGGCACTCACCGGTGGATACGACCGCTCATGTGGTCCAGTTTTTCGATAGCACAACAGCCCGGGCGCACATCTCAGCCGCCGGTGCAAAAGGGGGCAGAAAAATCAGGCATTCGGCCGCTCGCGCGGCGGTTTCTCGACCAAAATCCACCTCAAGACAGATCTCGAGGGCAACCCTCTCGATTTCCATCTGACCGGCGGGGAGGTCAGCGACAGCACACAATTCGAGACGTCGCTCGACATCGGCCCCGACGTCCGGCTGCGCATCGCGATGACCGACAAGGGATATGACAGCCAGTCCAACCGGGCGGTGGCACTCGCGCGCGGAATCGCGCCAGTTATCCCGCGCCGCGAAAACTCCAAGCAAATTGTTCGCTTTTTTCCAAAGCGCCTGTACAAACTCCGAGCTCGCATCGAACAGACAATCGGCAAGCTTAAGCGATTCAAACGCGTTGCCATGCGTTGCGAAAAGACCGACATCAGTTACTCAGACATCATCAGTTTTGCCTGCCTGCGGGTTGATGCTGGCTAAAACCGTCCACACGACCTAAATTGTCAGGCTCGCCTGTATTGATCCAAAGCTGTAGGCATCCATTCGTAAAATCGAATGTTCGGTTGAGTTATGCAGTCTTTGCGGTGGTCCGTCGCTTGCGCCAAGAGCAGTGAAGAGCGGCAGCAAATGCTCCTCGGTTGGGTGCTCGTCACGCGCATAAGGGGCGAGTTCGCGGTAATTTAGCAAAGCGGTTGTATCGTTATGAACGATGGCGGTGTTCATCCATTCGCTGAACGCGGTGACGTCTGCGCTTTCTGCGGCGTTTACTGGCTGCCCGCGGAAACGCCTGAGATCGTGCGTGAAGCTGCCGGAGCCGACAATCAGAACCCCCTCGTCGCGCAACGGCGCCAAGGCGCGGCCAATCTGATAAGCATGGTCGGGGCCGCGACTTGTCTGCACGGAAAGCTGAAGCGTGGGGATGTTTGCCTCCGGCCACGCCAGCATCAACGGCACCCAGGCGCCGTGATCAAGGCCGCGTGTTGTTACAAGGTCTGTGGCAAATCCGGACTGCCCGAGCATAGTGGCGATATGTTCTGCCAGAGCTTCATCACCAGGTGCTGGGTAGTGAAGATCGTAAAGCGCGCGCGGAAACCCAAAAAAGTCGTGGATCGTCTGGTTCTTGGCGACTTTATTCACCATCGGCTCCGCAGTTTCCCAATGCGCGGACACCACGAGAATGGCGCGTGGCCGTGGCAGGAGAGTAGGCAAGCCGGCGAGGAACCTCCTCGCCGGTGTGTCCGTGATGGCCAGCATGGGGGAGCCATGGCTGACAAACAGGCTGGGGAGCGTCATGTGATTTTCCGATTTAGAGTTGGCAGCAAAGTGTAAGGGCCGTCGCCGATCAGTGCGAGCGCAACGAGCGCAATCGTCCAAAATGCCGGATATTCCCAGCCACCGCCCTTCGCCGTGAAGAGAAAGCCGTTATGGATATGCACCATCAGAATCGCGCCAATCAGGTCCGGAGCGATCAGCAATGCGGCCAAGCGGGGCCAGATTCCAACGATCAGGGCAATGCCGGCGGCGAACTCCCAGATCATGACGAAAATGCCAAACCAGCCCGGCAGGCCAAGGCTAGCGAAGAAATGTTCTGTGCCCGCGGGGGTGAAGACAAAATATTTGATCCCGGCATGGGCCAAGAACAATATGCCCAGCGAGAGACGGAGCAGCAGAACGCCATAGCCGGCGGTTTTCATGTCGATGTTTGATGTCATCAGTGGATCTCCTTCACGGCCTAAATAGCCATGCAAATGGGCTTGGTTAATTCTCAATATCCGGTCTATAATTATGCGTTTTCGCATGGAGTCCGGGGTGGAGTGGAACGATTTGCACAGCTTTTTGGCCATTGCGCGTGAAGGTACGCTTTCGGCGGCAGCGCGGCGGTTGGGGGTACGGCAATCCACCATGGGGCGGCGGCTGGCGGCGCTTGAGGCCAGAGCCGGCGTGCGGCTGCTGGAACGCACGCCGCGCGGGTTTCGGTTAACACCTGCGGGTGAGGCCGCTCGCGCCGAAGTGGAGCGGATGGAAGATGCGGCGCTGGCGGCTGAGCGTGCCGTAGGCGGGAGGGATATACGCCTCGAAGGCAATGTGCGGCTGACCACGGTGAGCGATTTTGCTGTGAGTATTTTAATGCAAGCACTGACGGACGTGGCAGGACGTTATCCCGGTATTCTGGTTGAACTGATCGCCGATGATCGTACGCTTTCCCTGGCGGCACGGGAGGCGGATCTGGCCATCCGTTTGGCGCGTCCGAAAGGGCAACTGCTCCTCGGGCGGCGGATTGGGGAGGTCTCTTTCGGGCTCTACGCCAGCGCGGCTTATCTTGCCGCGCGGGCTACGAAGCCCTTGCCAGGTGGCGATGGGGTAGGACACCGGCTGATTCTCTCCCGCGACGAAACTGGCGCTTACCCTGAAATAGATGCGCTGGCTGCCATGGCGCCAAGAGCGGAGGTGGCGTTGCGTACTGATAGCCGCGCCAGCCAATTGGCAGCCGCACAGGCTGGGTTAGGCATTGTGGTGCTGGGGCATCATGTCGCGGCGGATACGGATCTCGTGCGGCTCGACGCACCGCCGTTACCGGCCCGGGAAATCTGGCTGGTGCAGCATGAGGATACGCGGCACGTCCCGCGTATCCGTGCGGTGGCGGAAGCGTTGGCCAGTCGTATGCGTGCCGCGGCGCCGCTATTTATGGGTCGTGAATGAGGAGCGAGCTTATGCCGTGAGGCGATGTCGGCTCCACAATCAACCTTCGCCGCGTTTCCTCAGAGATGATGCAATACCGAGACAGGGATCATGCAGGGTGCGGAATTGAGCTCCGATATGGTGAAGATCGCGGAGGCCGAATGTGTTCGCGTACATGAAGGCAGTACGCGCGTCATCGTTAAGCGAGATGACGTCGCTCCGCCGGCGTCGAAGACCGGATCATGGATGAAAAGCATTTATCGTAACATGAGAGGCCCGACCGGGTCCGCCAGATTGGTCTCTGGTGGGGGATGGGGGCGAGGGAAAACCAGAGCCTCCATCCGAGCGGCTTTGTCAGGTTGAAGATATTGAGGTCAAAAGTAAACAACTTTCGTAAAAATATCATCCGGCGATTGTTTTAAAAAACTCTCATTCATGTTACTATCGTAATGTTGATGGCGTTTGATGCATCAGCTTCCTCCAACCTGACAATGCCCCCGGATTGTCTCGTAGCTCACCGTCACACCGCGTTCAGCCAGCAAATTCTCAACATCTCGTAGGCTCAGATAAAACCGGTGAAAGCTCCAGACCGTGTACGCGATCACCGATTGGGGGGAAGCGATACCCCTTCAACCGCACCGGAGAGGTCAAATCCATCTTGCCAAAGTGCTACGGACACTGGCAGGTAGCGTCAACCTGACAATGCCCTCTGGGATGATTATGCTGCCAACCTGGGCACCTGATCGATCATGACCAAGAGTCAATCGCACCAGATCCAATCAACCTGACAATGCCGCCGGCTCGAGATTTCGCGCCGGCGATCCGCACCGTCGCCGTCATGCCGGCAGCGAGAAACAGGCCGGCCGGAACGTCCTCAAGCGTGATATGCACCGGTATCCGCTGGGTCAGCCTGACCCAGGAATAGACCGGGTTGACCACCGGAAGGCCGCCCGCCGAATTCTGCACGTCATTCACCGCAATGCCCCGCCCGATCCCCTGAACGACCCCGTCGAGAACAACGCCCGGATCGGCCAGAAGTCTGATCTTCGCAGTGGATCCCGGTTTGATCCGAGCCAGTTCGGTTTCCTCGAAATAAGCCGTCACCCACATGTGCCGAACATCGACGACGGTGAGCGCCGCCGTCCCTTCATGAGCATAATCGCCCGCGTGCAGGGTCAGGTTGGTGATCGTGCCGGTCACCGGCGCACGCACCACGGTTCGTTTGAGGTTGAGCAGCGCCTGGGCGAGCCGTGCCTGATCGCCGGCCACGGCCGCCTCGGCGGCATCCGCGGCGGCGGCCGTGTTGTCACGCGATTCGGCGGAAACGGCGATCGAAGGCAGGTGTGCCCGGCGGGCGGCATCCGCCGCCTTCATCCGCGCGGTCGCGCGATCCGCCGCCAGTGCGGCCCGCGCCTCGGCAACCGCGTTGATGAAATCGGCCGGGTCGATCCGCATCAGCACCTGCCCCTTGCGCACGGTCTGATTGGCATGAACCGCCACCGCGACGATCGGCCCCGAAATCTGCGGCGCGATCGTCACGGCATACGCACGGACCCGGGCATCCCGCGTCCACGGCGTCGTATCGTAACGCGCCCAGGCCAGCACCGCGAGCCAGAGCGCCGCGATCACCGCGATGATCGTGGCGAGGGTGGAGAACAGCGGCTTGTACGTGCGCGACGGCCCGGCATCCGAGCCCGAGGGTTTCGCCGCCGCACCATCGCCCTCCGCACCGGTCGTGGTCGTCGTACGGTTTAGGAAATCGAGCATCGAATTCTTCCTGATCAGATCGGCGGCATCGCGAGGATCAGCCCCGCGGCGATGCAGCCGAACAGCGACAACATGAACAACGGCCAGTTCCACACCATCCGATCGACCCCGCCATACCGCAGCACGCGGCGCAGCACATCGGTGATCAGCACCGCCAGCAGCATCATCGGCACGGCCGGCTCGACAGCGATGCCGAAGATCGAAAACTCGGCAAGCGGGGGCAGAATCGTCATGCCCGCCGCCGGGCGAGTTCGCGGATCGGTATGAACCCGAGGAACGCCACCACCGAGACGAGCACGCCGCCGATCATGGCAAAATCCGTGTTCAGCGCAGCTCCCAGATTGAAATCGAGATTGTTCGACGGATCGGCCGCAAGCATGAACGCCAGATTGTACCCGGTCGCCGGCCCCTGCGTGCGCGAATCAGCAACACCGAGCCCACCGAGCACGAGAAACGGCAGCAGCACCAGCGCCTCGGTCGCGAATCCATCGCCCTGGGTGAACAACGCAAACCGCACGAACAGGCCAAGCCCGGTGCCGAGCAGAAAGCCGCGCAGCAACCCGAGCGTCGCCGACAATTTACTGGGGTGAGCCGCGAACAGCGTCACTGCCGCCCCCGACATCAGCACGAAATCAGGACCGTTTTCCCACTCGGACCCATACCAGAACAGGCTGGCCAGCCCGATCGCCAGTGCAGCACGGATCGCGTTGCGCCGCGCCTGCCCCGGCACCGGCGAGTCCGCCTGTGTCGCGCCATGGGCGTGGTGTCCCGCCACCAGCGCCGCCGCAAGCCCGGCGCAGACGATCCCGATGGTGACTTCCGCAGTGCGAATGATCGCCACGGTGAACGCATTGCTCGGGTCGGATATGCTGCCGTACGCAATGATGCCCGTGGTCAGCCAGGTCAGGGCGAGAGCATACGTCTCATATTGGCGCGCACGCGTCCCGAGATAGACGCAGAACGCCGCCCAGAGCGTCATCGCCAGATCGAACAGCAGCGGCGTCTGCGCGAACAGGGCGATGAACAGAACCCCCACCGCCGCACCGACCAGCGTGCCGACCATCCGGTGAAACGATTTCAGGAACGCCTGGTCGATCGAGGGCAGGCTGACCGTCAGCACCGTCCAGGCGGCCCAATGCGGCGTCGCCATATCGAGCGCCATCGCGACATACAGCGACAGGATCGCCGCTGCCGCCGTACGCAGCGCAAATCCGAGATCGCGCGGCAGATCACCCGCAAGAGCGGAGGTCGACGCGCGCAACTGGGAAAATCCGGGGACCGCCATGATGAATGCACTTTCGTGTCCGGACGCCATATTGCGAAAGAGATAGCTGATGACCGTCTCTGCAACGGCATCAGTTTGCTCCGGGAACAGAGCGTGGCCAGCGGCTTTGATAACCGTGGTTATCACCCGGTCGCCAAGTTCGCTCCGGAGGTCGCCCCACTCGTCGCGAACATGGAACGGGTCATGCTCAGCAATGATCTCGAGGATCGGTGCGGCTCCCACACCCCAATAGAGCGCAGGGTTCAAACGCTTGACGGCTTCGTGCTGCGTTGTAAGCGTTGCCGGATACCAGCCGGACAACCAGCCCGACGGGTCGTGCCCCGGAGCAAAGAAGGCGAGCTTTAGCGCGGCGACCTGCGCGCTGTCCGGGAGTGTCAGATCGCCCGCCCGGAAGGGAGCCTCGTTGACCTCCTTGTCTACGGTACGCCCGGAGGTGGCTGCGAGGATGACGGCGGCGACCTTGTCCGGATGGTTGGTCGCAAGCACCCGCGCGACGAAGTTCCAAAATGCGTGGCCGGGAACGACCGCGGTGGCGAGGCCGGGCTGTGCAATGACGGCAGCAATGTCGTCGGCCAGGACCTCCATCCTGACGTCCTGCATAGGTCTCATCGAGCCGGCGATCCCGCGAAGCTGTGGGCGCAGGACGCGGTGGTCGATCGCGGCAAGCGAGGCGGCCAGTCGGTCGCAGTCCTCGCCGCTGTCTCGCCCGTAGGAGGGCAGCACAACGACATCGCGCCCCCGCTGCCAAAACGTTGTCCGTCCACATAGGTCGCGATCCGGACCGGCCCTGTCGTCACGACCTGGCTGTACCTATTCATCACCGACCCGCCGTCGCGTACGCCGGAGCTTCGCCGACGG
>NZ_JBMFGY010000098.1:10117-11557 GCF_049977125.1 Acidiphilium sp.
GCTGTACCTATTCATCACCGACCCGCCGTCGCGTACGCCGGAGCTTCGCCGACGGTGGCCGACCGCAGCTCAATACGCAGCAGTGCGGCGTCGCGGATGACGCCGTCGGGCGGCGGGGCGGTCCGACCACCGTCGATGGTGACATAGGCCACACGCCCCATATCCGATGGGTCCCGGCCCCACGCGACGCTCGACGGTCCGACGAGCCGCTCGTCAAACGGATCGCCGACGATGTGCCGCACTTCACTCCCATGACCTGGGGCGAGCGGGACCCGGTCGATCGTGTTGCCGCGGTGACGGGTCACGTAGGCGAAGCCGGCAATCTCGTCGATACAGAAATCGTCAGTCTTGTCGATCGCCGCGACGAACTCCGGAAGACCTGCAGGATCCAGCGTGTCCCGATCAACTGCGATCCGCATGAACACCTGCTGCGCCGTCGAGGTGTAGTAAACATACCCAGTCTTCGGACCGTAGTGGATCCCGTTGATCCCAGGTTGGGGCGGTGGCGCAACCTCGCTGTCGAGATCCATGCCCATGGTCGGGTGCTGAATCCAGATCCTTGCGCGGGCGTCGCGAGCGCCAGGGCTCAGGTCAATCCTCCAGATGAGGCCGGCGAAACAGTCAGCGATCAGCATCACGCCGGGCGCGACCAGGCAACTGCCGTTCAGCGCTCGGACTCGGTAATCGAACGTGTAGATGATCTCGGGTGCGACAGGTTTGCCGGGCGCCCATCCGTTAAGGTCGATCCGGGCGAGGTGGGATTCGTGCGTTGTGTAGCCGTCGCTGAGGCTGACGATAAAGATATCCGGTTCTACCTCGACGACGCTCATCACGATGTTCTCAAAGGTGTGGACGATCATCGGTTGAGCGTCGAGGCTGGGTTCAGGTCCCGGAACGCACCAGAGCTCCTTGTGGAGCAGCGAGCTGACAAGAACAGAGCCGTCGCTGCGGACTGCCAGGTTCTCGAGGAAGTAGCCCTTCGGGAAGTACGCGACTGGCGTCAGCGCGACCGCAGGAATGGGTGCTATTGGCATGCCATGCTCCGTTTTAAACTATCAGTGAGGAGAGTGATCAAAATTCAGTAGCAAAGCCATTCAACGTATGAAATTAACTTTAGCGAACTCAATTAGTTCTGCAGCTCGACCATCCAACACTGCTTTCATAGTAAACATACCAAAGTGATACGCCTGATCAAGCGTGGTTTTCGGCGGCATTGCAAGTTCCTGACGCGCGCTCACCACATCAACCAGCACAGGGCCGTCATGCGCGAAGGCTGAGGCGAGTGCCGCTCGCAGTTCCTCCGGCCGTTCGACCCGGATTCCCTTGATACCCATGGCCTCCGCCATCGCTGCGAAGTTGGGGTTTTTAAGCTCCGTGCCGGTATCCAAGAAGCCGCTGGCCTTCATCTCCATTTCGATAAAGCCAAGTGAGCCATTGTTC
>NZ_JBMFGY010000099.1:0-11527 GCF_049977125.1 Acidiphilium sp.
ACGGTTTTGGCTTTGTCGACTTCGAGGATGGGCATGCCGTAGATCGGCGAGGCGGCGTTGGTTTTGGCGGCGGGGTTGGTGACGTCGTTGGCGCCGATGACGTAGACGACGTCGGCGGTGGAGAATTCGTTGTTGATGGTTTCGAGTTCGAAGACTTCGTCGTAGGGGACGTTGGCTTCGGCGAGGAGGACGTTCATGTGGCCGGGCATGCGGCCGGCGACGGGGTGGATGGCGTATTTGACTTCGACGCCTTGTTCCTTGAGCAGGTCGGCCATTTCGCGGACGGCGTGTTGGGCCTGGGCGACGGCCATGCCGTAGCCGGGGACGATGATGACTTTGGAGGCGTTGGACATGATGAAGGCGGCGTCTTCGGCGGAGCCGGATTTGACGATTTTGTCGCCCATGGTGGCGGTGGGACCGGCGGCGCCGGAATCGGTGCCGAAGCCGCCGAGCAGGACGTTGATGATCGAGCGGTTCATGCCTTTGCACATGATGTAGGACAGGATGGCGCCGGAGGAGCCGACCAGGGCGCCGGTGATGATCAGGGCGTAGTTGCTGATGGTGAAGCCGATGCCGGCGGCGGCCCAGCCGGAGTAGGAGTTCAGCATCGAGACGACGACGGGCATGTCCGCACCGCCGATCGGGATGATCAGGAGGAAGCCGAGGGTGAGGGCAGCGAGGGCGATCAGCCAGAACAGCACCTGCGAGCCGCCGGAGGCGACGAAGGCGATAACCAGGATGAGGATCAGGATGCCGATGGCAAGGTTGAGGGCATGCTGGCCTTTGAAGGTGATCGGCGTGCCTTTCATCAGGGCCTGGAGTTTGGCGAAGGCGATGATCGAGCCGGTGAAGGTGACGGCGCCGATGGCCAGGCCGATCGACATTTCGATCAGGCTTTCGAGGCGGAGGTGGTGATAGGTGCCGATGCCGAAGCTTTGCGGGGCGTTGAGGGCGGCGGCGGCGACGAAGACGGCGGCGAGGCCGACCAGCGAGTGGAAGGCGGCGACGAGCTGGGGTAACGCCGTCATTTTGATGCGTTTGGCGACGACCGCGCCCGCCGTGCCGCCGATGGCGACCGCGATGACGATGAGGCCGACGCCGCCGAGTTCCATGCCGGGATGGGCGAGGGTGGCGAGAATGGCGATGACCATGCCGGCCATGCCGAGCTGATTGCCGCGTCGCGAGGTGACCGGGCTTGATAATCCGCGCAGGGCGAGGATGAACAGGACGGCCGAGACGATGTAAGCGAGCGTGATGCCCGGATCGGATGCGTAATTCATGGTTCTGGGCGCCCTTACTTGGTCTTTTTACGGAACATCGACAACATGCGCGCGGTGACCATGAAGCCGCCGAATATGTTCACCGACACCAGCATGATGGCGAAGAAACCGAAGGCATGGGCCGCGAAATCGCCATGCAGGCCGGCGGCGAGCATGGCACCGACGATGATCACCGAGGAGATCGCGTTTGTGACGGCCATCAGCGGCGAATGCAGCGCGGGGGTGACGCTCCAGATGACGTAATAGCCGACGAAGCAGGCCATCACGAAGACTGCGAACAGGTCGATCAGCGGGGCACCGTGCGGGCCGCGCGCGGCGGCTTCGGCGGCGAAACCGGCGGCGTTCTGGGCGAGGATGGAGGCCTTGTGGGCGAGGGCGGCGGCCTGGCCCGCGAGTTCGGCTGGGGTCATTGGGGGCTCCTGGGCGAGGGCGGCTGGTTACGGCAAAGAAGGGCTTCTTTTTTGGAAAAAAGAAGCAAAAAACTTTTGGTTGTCTGGGTCACGGGTGGTTTCACTGGCATGGGCTCAATCGAATAAAGTTTTTTTGCTTCTTTTTGTTCACAAAAAGAAGGCCTTGCTTGCCTTCCTATGCGGCTGCCTGCTGTGTGAAACTGGGATGAACGACGGTACCGCCGCGGGTGAGGAGGACGCCTTTGACGATGTCATCGTCGGGCGGGAGTTTCGGGGTTTTGCTGTCCTTGTCCCAGAAATTGGTGAGGAAGGTGAGCAGGTTGCGGGCGTAGAGGGTGCTGGCGGCGACGCCGATGCGCGACGGCCAGTTGCGGTAGCCGAGGACGGTGACGCCGTTTTCGGTGACCGTCCGTTCGCCGGGGATGGTGGCGGCGCAATTGCCGCCGGCATCGGCCGCGATGTCGACCACGACGCTACCCATGCGCATGGCGGCGACGGCTTCGGCGGTCACGATGATCGGGGCTTTGCGGCCCATGACGAGGGCGGTGCAGATGACGATGTCGTTTTTCGCGACGGTTTCGGCGATCAGGGCGGCCTGTTTGGCGCGGAATTCGGCGCTCATTTCGCGTGCATAGGCGCCGGTCTGGGCTTTGCTTTCCTCATCCTCGACGCCGATGAAGCTGGCGCCGAGGGATTTGATTTCCTCCTTGGCGGCGGGGCGGACATCGGTTGCGGAGACGATGGCGCCGAGGCGGCGGGCGGTGGCGATGGCTTGCAAGCCGGCGACGCCGGCGCCGACGACGAAGACGCGGGCGGGGGGTACGGTGCCGGCGGCGGTCATCATCATGGCGAAGCCGCGCGGGAAGGCTTCGGCGCCTTCGATGACGGCGCGGTAGCCGGCGAGGTTGGCCTGGGAGGAGAGCACGTCCATCGACTGGGCGCGGGTGATGCGAGGGAGGAGTTCCATCGAGCAGGCATCGATACCGGCGGCGGCGTAGGTTTGGGCGAGTTCGGGCCGGCCGGAGGCCCCAAGCGTGCCGATGAGGAGGGCGCCGCGCGGGATTTTGGCGAGGGTGGCATCGTCGGGCGGTTGGACGGTGAGGACGATGCCGGCACCGGCGAGGGCGGTGGCGGCGTCGGGCACGATGCTGGCCCCGGCTTCGCGCAGGGCGGCATCCGAAATGGCGGCGGCTTCGCCGGCGCCGGTTTCGATGACGACATCGATGCCGAGGGCGGTGAGTTTCTTGACCGAGTCGGGCACCGCGGCGACGCGGGTTTCACCCGGCAGACGCTCTTTCAATACGGCGAGGCGCATTCATTCCATCCCTTCGTGCAGCGCATGCAACGTGATCGTGTTCTGGCGTATGATGACGGCTCCCGGGCGCGGCATTGCTGCCGCGTTCGTGAGCGTCGCCCAACATCTCGCACCATGGGCGGGGGGCGATGTCAAGACGGGGGCGCGCTCGTCTCGACAGCGCGCGGCGCATCACGCACAATGGGGCGATCTTTCCTGAGGAGTGACGCATGAACAGCGAGTATCGAAACTGGACTGCCCCGCGCGGCGATGAGGAAGAACCGCCTGAGACCGAACCCAAGGATGCGGACAAGAAAGAGGCCAGGACGCCCGGTGGCGAACTGGAGAATCGGTTATTCAAACAGCGTAAGGTTCTGATTTTCGGTGAGATTCATGACCGGATCGCGCGGGCGGTGACCGGGCAGTTGCTGGCGCTTGCGGGAGCGGCGGATGAGCCGATCGATGTTTACGTCAATTCGCCGGGCGGACATGTCGAGAGCGGGGACACGATCCATGACGTGATCCGATATGTTGATGCGACGTCGCCGGTGCGGATGATCGGGACCGGCTGGGTCGCGAGCGCGGGGGCGTTGATTTTTCTGGCGGCGCACAAGGATCGGCGGTTTTGCTTGCCCAATACGCGATTCCTGCTGCATCAGCCGATGGGTGGCGTGCGCGGGCCGGCGACCGATATCGAGATCGAGGCGCGTGAGATCATCAAGATGCGCGAACGGATCAACCGGATCATCGCGCGTGAAACCGGGCAGACGCTCGCGCGGGTGGAAAAGGATACCGATCGCAACTACTGGATGGGTGCTGATGAGGCGATTGCCTACGGCATGGTCGCCAAGGTGGTGCATAGCGCGAAGGAACTCGACGCGGGCTGAACGACGCTTGAGTGAGCGGGGCCGGACGCGGACCGGTCCCGCTTCGCCGTGGCTTCTACGCGGTTGGCATGTGCGCGGCCGGGGGCGGTCAGGCGTGCAGCCCCGGCGCTTCGTGGCCGGTGCGGGCGACGTATTCGGTATAGCCGCCGCCATATTGGTGGATGCCGTCGGGTGTGAGTTCCAGCACCCGGTTGGACAGGGCGGCGAGGAAATGCCGGTCGTGCGAGACGAACAGCATGGTGCCTTCATACTGGGCGAGGGCGGCGATCAGCATTTCCTTGGTCGCCATGTCGAGATGGTTGGTCGGTTCGTCGAGCACCAGGAAATTCGGCGGGTCGAACAGCATCAGCGCCATGACCAGCCGGGCCTTTTCGCCGCCGGAGAGGACGCGGCAGGGTTTGTCCACCTCGTCGCCCGAAAAGCCGAACGCGCCGGCGAGGCTGCGGAGCGCGCCCTGGTTGGCGCGGGGGAAGGCATCGTCGAGGGTTTCGAACACGGTGCGCGAACCGTCCAGCAGATCCATCGCGTGCTGGGCGAAATAGCCGAGTTTCACGCTGCCGCCGATTGTGACGGAGCCTTCATCGGGTGCGGTGGTGCCGGTGACGAGTTTGAGCAGGGTGGATTTGCCCGCGCCGTTGACGCCGAGCACGCAGCAGCGCTCGCGGCGGCGGACCAGCAGATCGAGCCCCTCGTAGATCACCCTTCTGCCGTAGCGCTTGTGCACACCGCGCAGATTGGCGACATCGTCGCCCGAACGCGGCGCGGGGGCGAAGTCGAACACCACGGATTGGCGGCGCTTGGGCGGCTCGACGCGGTCGATCTTGTCGAGCTTCTTGACCCGGCTCTGCACCTGGGCGGCGTGCGAGGCGCGGGCCTTGAACCGTTCGATGAAGGCGATTTCCTTGGCCAGCATCGCTTTCTGACGGTCGAACTGGGCCTGCTGCTGTTTTTCGTTGAGCGCACGCTGCTGCTCGTAGAATTCGTAATCGCCGGTGAATTCGGTGAGGCTGCCGCCGTCGATCTCGATGATCTTGTTGACCACGCGGTTCATGAATTCGCGGTCGTGCGAGGTCATCAGCAGGGCGCCATCGTAGCCCGCGAGGAATTGTTCGAGCCAGATCAGGCTTTCGAGGTCGAGATGGTTGCTCGGCTCATCGAGCAGCATGACATCGGGGCGCATCAGCAGGATGCGCGCGAGGGCGACGCGCATCTTCCACCCGCCGGACAGCTGGCCGACATCGCCTTCCATCATCTCCTGGCTGAAGCCGAGCCCGTCGAGCACTTCGCGGGCGCGGCCATCGAGCGCATAGCCGCCGAGTTCCTCGAAACGGGCCTGAACATCGCCGAACCGCTCGATGATGGCGTCCAGCCGATCGGCCTGATCGGGGTCGGCCATCGCGGTTTCGAGACTGGCGAGTTCGGCGGCGATGACGCTGACCGCCCCGGCGCCATCCATCACCTCGGCCACCGCACTGCGGCCGGCCATCTCGCCGACATCCTGGCTGAACAGGCCGATGCTGACGCCGCGATCGACCAGGATATTGCCCTCATCGACCTCCTCCTGGCCGGTGATCAGGCGGAACAGCGTGGTCTTGCCGGCCCCGTTCGGGCCGACCAGGCCGATTTTCTCGCCGCGTTGCAGCGCGGCCGAAGCCTCGATGAAGACGAGGCGCTGGCCGTTCTGCTTGCTGATGGAGTCGAGGCGTATCATGTGATCTCGATGGTTTGGGGCGCTACGGAGCGCTTAGACCAATTCGAGCCACGCGGGAACCGCCGAGGGGGTAGCGTGGTGCTACACGGTCACGGGCGAGACCCTTGGCTTACCTGGCGCCTGCCGGACTCCGCGGCGTGCGATGAGACCTGGGCGCGGCGGGGTAGTCGCCAGCCGGGGCGGATGAAGTGGCAGGTATAGCCGTTCGGTATCCGTTCCAGGTAATCCTGATGTTCAGGTTCGGCTTCCCAGAAGTCGCCAGCGGGGGCGATTTCGGTGACCACCGGACCTGGCCACAGGGCGGAGGCATCGACATCGGCGATTGTGTCGGCGGCGATGGTTGCCTGATCCGCGCTTGTGGTCAGGATGAGCGACCGGTAGCTCATGCCGGTGTCGTTACCCTGGCGGTTGCGCGTGGTCGGGTCGTGAATCTGAAAGAAGAATTCCAGCAACTGGCGATAGCTGATCTGGTCGGGGTTGAAGAGGACCTCGATGGCCTCGGCGTGGGTGCCGTGATGGCGGTAGGTGGCGTTGGGCACGTCCCCGCCGGCATAGCCCACCCGAGTCGAGATCACGCCGGGCAGTTTCCGGATCAAGTCTTGCATGCCCCAGAAGCATCCGCCGGCTAGGATGGCGCGTTCGATCGTCATGACACGGGTTCCACCTGCGGCAGGTAGGCGCCATAGCCTTGTGCCGCCATATCGTCGCGGCGGACAAAACGGAGCGCGGCGGAGTTGATGCAGTAGCGCAGACCGCCTCTATCACGCGGGCCATCCTCGAAGACATGGCCAAGGTGGCTTTCACCGTGACGGGAGCGCACTTCGGTGCGGATCATACCATGTGACACGTCCCGAAGTTCAGCGACGTTTGCCGGTTCGATCGGCTTGGTGAAACTCGGCCAGCCGCAGCCAGACTCGAATTTATCGCTGCTTGCGAACAGTGGCTCGCCGGAAACGATATCAACATAGATGCCGGGGGCCTTGTTGTGCAGCAGGGCACCGGTGCCAGGCGGTTCCGTGCCGCTTTGTTGGGTGACTCGATATTGCTCCGCCGTGAGCGCGGCGACCGCCTCAGGCGTTTTACGATATGTGGTCATGACAAACCCCCTTTTCGCAGCTCATATGGTCACGCTGCGCCGCATGTCGAGCGTCTTGCGTTCATCGCGCGATTTGCGGGCGCGCGGGATACTGGTTTCCCGCAGAATCCTGGCGAGCGGGGTCAACGCCGGCAGATCGGGCCAGAACACCGCCCGGGTGATGACCACGATGTCGTGGGGCGGGCTTATCAATTTGTTAAGCGGTGGGCGCTATCCTGTCACCATGACCAAGCTGAAACTCTCCCGATGGCGCATGCTGAAGTGTTTGCACCTCGATGTCGTGGGAATGCCTGTCGTCGTGTTGGTGGTTTCGACTGTGGCGGTTCTGGCCGTGATGATGGCGCCACCGGCGCAAGGGCCGGTGGCCGCGGTATTTCCACCATGGTGGAGTGGCGCTCGTGCGTTGCAGGCCGCCGCCTCAGCGGGGGCGGTGCTCAGGTTCGGTGGGTACCGTTTTGTGGTCGTCGCGCTGCCCCGACGACGTGTGATGCTGGAGCGGGCGGGAGCGTGGGTGCTGCTTGATCCGCTGGCATCCGGGATCTGCGGCTGATTTTTCAACAGGATTAATGTGGCGATGAATGACGATCTCTTTCGAATCAGGCAGACGGCCAATCGGCTCATGGTGCCTTTGTTGTGGCTTCAGGTTCCGATCATCGGATTAGTCGCCTGGCTGACAGGGAATGATTGGATCGAGGCCGGTGGACTGGCCATTCTGATCGACGCGATGATGACGGCGGCCTGGCTGTGGCGACCTGACGCGCAATCGACCCGGTTGACTGTCGCCATTGCCTATGTCGCGATGGTTTCGCTGATCGTTGCCAGTTGCAAGGGCAGTTATCTGCAGATCGACGCGCATATGTATTTTTTCGCCGCATTGGCGATTTTGGCGGTTTATTGTGACCGGGACGTGGTTCTGGCTGGCGCCGGGGCGATTGCGGTGCAGCATCTGGTGATGAATTTTGTGGCTCCGGCGCTGGTGTTTCCCGGTGGCGCGGACATAACACGGGTGCTCTTGCATGCAGCGGTCGTTGTGCTGGAGACCGTTGCGCTCGTGTGGATGATCCAGCAGATCAACGCCGCGCTGACCCAGTCGGCCGCTCGGTTGGTTGAGAGTGTTGCGGCATCGCATGCGGCAGCGGCGGCGGAGGCCGAGGCGGCGGTGCAACGCAGCAGGGTCGAGACGGATCGGATTGCGGCGGAGGCGCAGCGCGCTCGTCATGCCGAACAGCAGTCTGTCGTGGTGAGCCGCATTGCCTCGGGGTTGAGCCGGTTGGCCGAGGGAGATCTGGAACAGATCATCACCGATCCATTCGACGCCGATTACGAAACCTTGCGTGCGGATTTCAATCAAGCGGTGGCGCGATTGCGCGAGGCGGTGACTGAAATCGGGGTCGCCTCGAGTGCGATAAGGGCCGGCAACGGACAGATCGCCTCGGCATCGGACGATTTGGCGCGGCGCACCGAGCAACAGGCCGCAACGCTGGAGCAGACGGCGGCGGCGCTGGACGAAATCGTTGGCGCGGTGCGCAGTTCGGCGGCGGGCGCTCAGAATGCACGGGAACTGGTTTCGGGTACCCGCTCTGACGCCGAGCGGTCGGGTGTTGTGGTTGGCAATGCGGTGACAGCGATGGGCGGGATCGCGACCTCGTCGCATCAGATCAGCCAGATCATCGGCGTGATCGACGAGATCGCGTTTCAGACCAATCTGCTGGCGCTGAACGCCGGAATCGAGGCGGCCCGGGCGGGCGATGCCGGGCGCGGTTTCGCCGTGGTCGCATCGGAAGTGCGAACCCTGGCGTTACGCGCGACCGATGCGGCGAAGGAAATCAAGGTTCTGATTGCGAATGCTGAAAGTCAGGTCAAGACGGGCGTTTCACTGGTCAACGACGCGGGTGACGCGCTCAATCGGATTTTCGAACAAGTGGCCCAGATTGACCAGGTCGTCGAGACAATCGCCACAGCGGCGCAGGATCAGGCGGGGCGGCTTGCCCAGGTCAATACCGCGATCAACCAGATGGATCAGGCAACCCAGCAGAATGCCGCCATGGTGGAACAGACGACTGCGGCGGCGCGCGGTCTGTCCGATGAGACCGACAATCTCGCAAGGCTGATCGACCGCTTCAGAGTCGGGCGCGTGGCTGCGGCGGGCGGTGCTGATCGGCCGGCCGGTCCGTTATCACGGCCCGCGCGGCCGGCCGCCGTTGTTGCCTTGCGACCCGCAAAGCTCGCTGCGGGTGCGGCGCGCGCAACCGCTTCACGCGATGATTGGACGGAGTTCTAAACCGTGCGGGGCTGCCGGCGCCGGATTGTTCTGGCCACACTTGCCGGTTTAGCCGTCGGGATCGTGATCCCGTGCGCCCGTGCCACTGCACCGTCGCGCATGATCGGTGCGCCACTCGTGCTGCGCGGGGCCGCCGGGCAGACGGTCTCGACGCGCGACTTTCGGGGACGGTTTCTGTTGATCTATTTCGGTTACACGGGATGTCCCGATCAATGCCCGCTCACCATGGCGGCGATCGCGGGGGCGATGCGTCTGCTTGGTTCACGGGCGGCAATGGTTCAACCGCTGTTCATCACGATTGATCCAACGCGCGATACACCGGCCGTGGTCGGCAACTACGCGCGACTGTTTTCCCATCGAATCATCGGGCTGACCGGGAGCGCGGCTGTCATCGGTCGCGCCGAAGCTGCATTTCACGTCTACGTTGGCGCACCGGACCCGAAGACCGGGTCAATCCCGCACAGCAGCCTGATTTACGTGATGGGTCCGCATGGGCGGTTTCGCACGGCTTTGAGCGGGGATCTGCCTGCACCGAAACTCGCTGGCGCGTTAGAGCGTTATGCTTTCAGATTAACGCTCTAACTCTATGTTTTTTCAAGCGATTTCATGCGATTATGTTGCCGCTGCCGCGTCAACTTAATCGCATATCGCTCTAATCAAGCTTCTGTCGTCGCCCGACCGTCGCGCGGATGCCGTGCCCCGATCCCTCGGAATCGCCGCGCCGGGTTGACGGCGGGCGTGGCCTGTGGACGAAACTGCTTCCTGGATTGTAGCAGTGGGGATGGCAATAATATGAGGCCGACATGTCCGAACATCTGAGCCCACTCGCTGGCACGCCAGCACCCGAATCGCTGATGGCGAATATCCCCCGGCTCGTTACCGAATACTTCGCCCTGCTGCCCGACCCTGCGATTGCGAGCCAGCGCGTTGCCTTCGGCACGTCGGGTCATCGTGGCAGTTCGCGTAGCGCCAGCTTCACGGAAGCCCATATCCTCGCGATCACCCAGGCGGTGTGCGACCACCGCCGCCGCGTTGGTATCACCGGCCCGCTGTTCCTGGGCATGGATACCCACGCGCTGTCGGAAGCGGCCTTTACCACCGCGATCGAAGTCCTGGCCGCTAACGAGGTCGAAACCATGATCGACCAGCATCTGGGTTACACGCCGACCCCGGTGATTTCTCATGCCATTCTTGCCTACAACCGGGGGCGCGACACCGGGTTGGCGGATGGCATTGTGATCAGCCCGTCGCACAACCCACCGGAAGATGGCGGCTTTAAATATAATCCGCCCAATGGTGGTCCTGCCGATGTCGATATCACTGGCGCGATTGAGCACAGGGCCAACGAATATCTCGCCGCGCGGAACGCCGGGGTCAGGCGGATGGATTTCGGGCGCGCCCGGCGCACCGCCTGCATCCACCTTCATGACTATGTTGCCCCGTATGTTAGCGACCTCGCTGGCGTGATCGATATGGCGGCGATCCGCGCCGCCGGGGTTCGGATCGGGATTGATCCGCTGGGCGGGGCTGCGGTCGCGTATTGGCAGCCGATCATGGAACGGTATGCCATCGATGCGACGGTGGTGAATGCCACGATCGATCCGAATTTTCGGTTCATGTCGGTCGACTGGGACGGTAAGATCCGGATGGATTGTTCCTCGCCCTATGCGATGGCTCCGCTGATTGCGCTACAGGACCGGTTCGATATTGCGTTTGCGACCGATACCGATGCCGATCGTCATGGTATTGTCACCCCGACTGGCGGATTGATGCCACCGAACCAGTATCTCGCTGCCGCGATCGGATATCTCTGCACCCACCGACCCGATTGGCCCGCTGCCGCGGCGATCGGTAAGACCGCGGTTTCCAGCGCCATGATCGACCGAGTCGTTGCGAGGCTGGGTCGGCGCGTGACCGAGGTTCCGGTCGGTTTCAAATGGTTCAGCACCGGTTTGATCGATGGGTCGCTCGCCTTCGGCGGCGAGGAGAGCGCGGGTGCCTCGTTCCTGCGGCGCGATGGATCGGTCTGGACCACGGACAAGGATGGGCTGATCCTCGGTCTGCTTGCGGCTGAACTCACGGCGACCACCGGCATCGACCCGAGCCGGTTCTATGCCGGGATCACCAAGGATCTCGGCACCTCGTATTATGAGCGTATCGACGCCCCGGCATCACGCGCTCAAAAGGCCATTCTTGCGAAACTCACTCCGGAATCGATCGATGCGACGATCTTGGCCGGAGAGACGATTATTGCGAAACTCAACCGCGCACCGGGCAATGGCGCGCCGCTCGGCGGCATCAAACTTATCACCGCGAATGCGTGGTTCGCCGCCCGACCGTCCGGGACCGAGGATGTTTATAAAATCTATGCAGAGAGCTTCGTCAGCGCCGCGCATCTCAAACAGGTGCAGGATGAGGCACAAACCCTGATCGGCCGGTTTTTCGAACCTGCGTGATCCGGTCTCCTCAAGATGGGGCGGTTGCGCAATCCTCATTCTGGCGTTGGTTAAACGGATCGTTTGCGGAACAGCCAGGCAGCGGCGGTGAGGCTGATTGCGGCGAGGAAGG
>NZ_JBMFGY010000100.1:0-10128 GCF_049977125.1 Acidiphilium sp.
CCGATCCCATTGGATCGGATGTAGTGCTCTAGGATATTGATAAATAGAGCATTTTCATCCGATCAGATGACTTCATCTGATCGGAAAATGCTCTAGCTGAACCGCGCCCGGCCTACTCCGCCGCCACCTCGCGCCGTGACGGCAGCGCCGTGCGCGTCTGCGCCAGCGTGGTCTTGTCGCGCCCGACCGCAATCGCCCGCAACCGGCTCATCACGCTGCCGGTACCCGCCGGGATCAACCGCCCGACGATCACGTTTTCCTTCAACCCGAGCAGATTGTCGGTCTTGCCGGCGGTTGCCGCTTCGGTCAGCACCCGCGTGGTTTCCTGGAACGAGGCCGCCGAAATGAAGCTCAGCGTCTGCAGGCTCGCCTTGGTAATGCCCTGCAGCACCGGCAAGCCGCTCGCCGGCCGTTCGTCCAGCTTCACCCGCCGCTCGTTCTCGGTCTCGAACTCGATCCGGTCGACCAGCTCGCCGATCAGATAGGTCGTATCCCCCGGCTCGGTGATCTCGATCTTCTGCAACATCTGGCGCACCACGACTTCGATATGCTTGTCGTTGATCTTCACACCCTGCAGTCGATAGACATCCTGGATTTCATTGACGAGGTAATCCGACAGCGCCTCAACCCCCAGCACGCGCAGAATATCATGCGGCACGCGCGGACCATCGACCAGCGGGTCACCCCGATGCACGTAATCGCCCTCCTGCACCGACATGTGCTTGCCCTTCGGCAACAGATACTCGGTCTCCTCGCCGGTCTCGTCGTTCTTGACCAGAATACGGCGCTTCGCCTTGTAATCCTTGCCGATTTCCACCCGACCATCGATTTCCGCGATGATCGCGTGATCCTTCGGCCGCCGTGCCTCGAACAATTCCGCCACGCGCGGCAGACCGCCGGTGATGTCGCGGGTTTTCGAGCCTTCGCGCGGCATCCGGGCCAGCACGTCACCCGCCTGCACCGTCGCCCCGTTCTCGACCGACAAAATCGAATCCGGCGGCAGGAACGAGCGCGCCTCGGCGCCGTTGGCCAGCCGCACGATCTCACCCTTTTCATCCTTCAGCAGCAGGCGCGGCCGCAAATCCGCCCCCTTGGCCGATTGCTTGTAATCGACCACCACTTTGGAGGTCAGTCCGGTCACATCATCGACCCGCTCAACCAGCGTGACACCTTCGAGCAGATCGGCGAATTCGACCACGCCGCCCCGCTCGGTGATGATCGGCAGCGTGTAGGGGTCCCACTCGGCCAGTTTCTCGCCGCGCGTGACACTCTGGCCTTCCTCGGTCAGCAACCGTGCGCCGTAGGGGACGCGGAACTTCGCCCGTTCCCGCCCGGCCGCATCGGTGATCGCGAGTTCGCAATTGCGGCTCATCACCACCGGCACGCCGGCCGAATTCGCCACCACATTGCGGTTCTTCACCGTCACCGTGCCGTCATGGCTGGCCTCGACGTTGGATTGCTCGGCGCCGCGCTGCGCCGCACCACCGATATGGAAGGTACGCATCGTCAACTGCGTGCCCGGCTCGCCGATCGACTGCGCCGCGATCACGCCCACCGCCTCGCCGGCATTCACCGGCGTGCCGCGCGCCAGATCGCGCCCGTAACACATTGCGCAGACGCCAACCTTGGATTCGCAGGTCAGCACCGAGCGGATCTTGACCTGCTCAACCCCTGATTTGTCGATCCGGTCGGCCTCGATCTCCTCGATCAGCGTGTTGGCCGCAATGATCAGCGACCCATCGGTCGGATCGAATACGTCCTCGGCCGTGGTGCGGCCCAGGGTGCGCTCGGCGAGGCCCGAAATCACCTCACCGCCATCCATCACCGCCCGCACCGTCAGGCCGCGCTCGGTGCCGCAATCATGCGCGATGATGATGCAATCCTGCGCGACATCGACGAGCCGGCGGGTCAAATAACCCGAGTTCGCCGTTTTCAACGCGGTATCCGCCAGGCCTTTACGCGCGCCATGCGTCGAGTTGAAATACTCGGCAACCGTCAGGCCTTCCTTGAAGTTGGACAGAATCGGCTGCTCGATGATCTCGCCCGAGGGCTTGGCCATCAACCCGCGCATACCGGCGAGCTGACGCATCTGGGTCGGCGACCCACGCGCGCCGGAATGGCTCATCATCCACACCGAATTGGTCGGCTTGCCCGGCTCCTGCTTGGAAATCTCGCGCATCATCGCGGCGGCAACCGTATCGTTGCAGCGCGACCACGCGTCGATCACCTTATTGTAGCGCTCGCCCGCCGTGATCAAACCATCATGATACTGCGCCTCGAATTCCTTGACCTCGGCCTGCGTCTTCTCCAGCAATTCGTGCTTCTCAGCCGGGATCACCATATCGTCCTTGCCGAACGAAATCCCCGCCTTGGCCGCATGGGTGAAGCCGAGCGCCATCATCCGGTCACAAAAGATCACCGCCTCTTTCTGGCCGGTGTGGCGATACACCGCATCGATCACGTCGGAGACCGATTTCTTGGTGAGCTGGCGGTTGACCAGCGAATACGGCACCTCATGATGCAGCGGCAGCAAATTGCCGATCATGGTGCGTCCCGCCGTGGTCACCACCACCTTGCTGCTCCGCGTGCCATCGGCATTCACCACCGCGACCCGCGCGCGAATCCGATCGTGCAGCTTGATCCTGCCGGCGCTGAGCGCATGCTCGATCTCGCCCGAAGTGCCGAACGCCGGCGCGTCCTGATCGGCGACGGCGGAAAATTCGGGCGTCTCCAGCGACAGATAGTACAGACCCAGAACGATATCCTGGCTCGGCACAATGATCGGCTTGCCGTTCGCCGGGTTGAGGATGTTGTTGGTGCTCATCATCAGCACCCGCGCCTCGAGCTGCGCCTCGATCGAGAGCGGCACATGCACCGCCATCTGATCGCCGTCGAAATCGGCGTTGAACGCGGTGCAGACCAACGGATGCAACCGGATCGCCTTGCCCTCGATCAAGATCGGCTCGAACGCCTGAATGCCCAGGCGATGCAAGGTCGGCGCGCGGTTCAGCATCACCGGATGCTCGCGAATCACCTCTTCGAGAATGTCCCACACCTCGGGGCGTTCCTTCTCGACCATCCGCTTCGCCGCCTTGATGGTGGTAGCGAGCCCGTATTTCTCCAGCTTGGCGTAAATGAACGGCTTGAACAATTCGAGCGCCATCTTCTTCGGCAGGCCACACTGGTGCAGCTTGAGTTCCGGCCCGACCACGATGACCGAACGGCCCGAATAATCGACGCGCTTGCCCAGCAAATTCTGGCGGAACCGCCCCTGCTTGCCTTTCAGCATGTCCGACAGCGACTTCAACGGCCGCTTGTTGGTCCCGGTGATCGCCCGGCCGCGCCGCCCGTTGTCGAACAGCGCATCCACGCTCTCCTGCAACATGCGCTTCTCGTTGCGCACAATAATATCCGGTGCCCGCAACTCGATCAGCCGCTTCAGACGATTGTTGCGGTTGATCACGCGGCGATACAGATCGTTCAAATCCGAGGTCGCGAAACGTCCGCCATCCAACGGCACCAACGGCCGCAGTTCAGGCGGAATCACCGGCACCACATCCAGGATCATCCACTCCGGCCGCGTGCCGGATTCGATGAACGCCTCGACCAGCTTGAGCCGTTTGACCAGCTTCTTGCGCTTGGCCTCGGAGGTCGCCTCCTTGAGGTCCGCCCGCATCACCGCCTGCTCAGCCTGCAGATCGACCTGAGCGAGAATCGACTTGATCGCCTCCGCCCCGATGCCTGCCTTGAACCCGTCATCGCCGAACTCGTCCTGCTTGGCGTAGAGTTCATCTTCCGACAGCAGCTGATACCGCTTCAGATCCGTGGTGTACGGATCGAGCACGATATAGCTCTCGAAATACAGGACCTTCTCCAGATCCTTCAGCGTCATCTCGACCATCGTCGCAATCCGGCTCGGCAGCGACTTCAAGAACCAGATATGCGCCACCGGCGAGGCGAGCTCGATATGCCCCATCCGCTCGCGCCGCACCTTCGCCAAGGTGACCTCGACGCCGCATTTCTCGCAGATGATGCCGCGGAACTTCATCCGCTTGTACTTGCCGCACAAGCACTCGTAATCCTTGATCGGCCCGAAAATCCGCGCACAGAACAACCCGTCCCGCTCCGGCTTGAACGTCCGGTAGTTGATCGTCTCCGGCTTCTTGATCTCGCCGAACGACCACGAGCGGATCTGTTCGGGCGAGGCGATCTGAATGCGGATCTGATCGAACGTGGCCGCCTGGCCGGTCTGGCCGAGAATCTTCATCAAGTCATTCATGCAGCAATCCCTTTCATCGACGCGGCGTGGCAGACCCACCCCGCGCCATGATCAAACCGTCAAAATTCACTCAGCCGAAAGCGTCAGATCGACGTTGAGACCAAGCGATTTCAATTCCTTGGTCAGCACGTTGAAGCTCTCCGGCACACCGGCCTCGAAATTATCCTGCTCGCGCACGATCGCCTCATAAACCTTGGTGCGGCCCGAAACATCGTCCGATTTCACGGTCAGCATTTCCTGCAACGTATAAGCCGCGCCATAGGCTTCGAGCGCCCACACTTCCATTTCGCCGAACCGCTGCCCACCGAACTGCGCCTTGCCGCCCAGCGGCTGCTGTGTGACCAGCGAATACGGCCCGATCGAACGCGCATGGATCTTGTCATCGACCATGTGCCCCAGCTTGAGCATGTACATATACCCGATGGTCACCTTCCGCTCGAACCGCTCGCCGGTCCGCCCGTCGAACACGGTCATCTGGCCGGAAATATCAAGCCCGGCCTTCGCCAGCATGTCCTCGATGTCGGTAATCCGCGCGCCATCGAACACCGGTGTCGCGATCGGCACGCCCTTGCGGATATTGCCGCACAATTCCGCCACCTCGGCCTCGTCCATGATCGCGATCTGCTTGGCATAGATCTCCTCGCCATAGACGTTCTTGAGCATGGCGTGCAGACGATCGCGCTCCTGCCCGGTCCGGCGATAATGATCGACCATCTCGCCGATCTGCCGGCCGAGATTGGCACAGGCCCAGCCCAGATGCGTCTCGAGAATCTGCCCGACATTCATCCGCGACGGCACACCCAACGGATTGAGCACGATATCGACCGCGGTGCCGTCCTCCAGGAACGGCATGTCCTCGATCGGCACCACTTTCGAAACCACACCCTTGTTGCCATGCCGCCCGGCCATCTTGTCGCCCGGCTGCAGCTTGCGCTTCACCGCGATGAAGACCTTGACCATCTTCATCACGCCCGGCGGCATCTCGTCGCCGCGCTGTAATTTCTCGACCTTGCTCTCGAACCGCGCCTGCAATTTATGTA
This sequence comes from Acidiphilium sp., assembly GCF_049977125.1. Classification (NCBI taxonomy): domain Bacteria; kingdom Pseudomonadati; phylum Pseudomonadota; class Alphaproteobacteria; order Acetobacterales; family Acidocellaceae; genus Acidiphilium; species Acidiphilium sp. Next base: position 5,320 of record NZ_JBMFGY010000100.1, read on the forward strand.
CCGCCGCATCGAATTCGCGTTTCAGCGTCTCGATCTCGGCCATCACATGGTCGTCCTGCACGGTCAGGTTCCGCCACGCCCCGCGCGGCACCTCCGCCAGCAATTCGGCATTGATTTCGCTGCCCGAGCGCACACCCTTATAGCCCGACCCGGCGACCTGCCCGAGCAGCTTCTCGCGCAACCGGTTGAGAAACGCGCGCTCCTGAATCGCCCGCTCGTCATCCCGATCCTTCGCCAGCCGCTCGATCTCCGCCCGCTCGATCGCCAGGGCGCGCTCGTCCTTGTCCACGCCGCGCCGGTTGAACACCCGCACATCCACAATCGTGCCGGTCACCCCCGGCGGCAGCTTCAGCGAGGTGTCCCGCACGTCGGAGGCCTTCTCGCCGAAAATCGCCCGCAGCAATTTCTCTTCCGGCGTCATCGGGCTCTCGCCCTTCGGCGTCACCTTACCGACCAGAATATCCCCCGGATTCACATCGGCGCCGATATAGACAATCCCCGCCTCATCCAGGTTGCGCAGCGCTTCCTCGCCGACATTCGGAATATCGCGCGTGATTTCCTCCTGCCCCAGCTTGGTGTCGCGCGCCATCACCTCGAATTCCTCGATATGGATCGACGTGAACATATCCTCGCGCGCAATCCGCTCCGAAATCAGGATCGAATCCTCGAAATTATACCCGTTCCACGGCATGAACGCGCACAGAATGTTCCGCCCCAGCGCCAATTCGCCCAACTCGGTCGACGGCCCATCGGCAATGATGTCACCACCGCCAACCCGGTCGCCCACCCGCACCAGCGGCCGCTGGTTGATGCAGGTCGACTGGTTCGAGCGCATGAACTTGCGCAACCGATAGATATCGACACCCATGGTCGTGCCGTCGTCATTGGTCGCCCGCACCACGATGCGCGCCCCATCGATCTGATCGATCACGCCGGCCCGTCGCGCCACGATGGTCGCACCCGAATCCTGCGCCACCGCCGCCTCCATCCCGGTGCCGACCAGCGGCGCATCCGAACGGATCAACGGCACCGCCTGGCGCTGCATGTTCGAGCCCATCAGCGCGCGGTTCGCGTCATCGTTCTCCAAAAACGGAATCAACGCCGCAGCAACAGAAACAAGCTGGCGCGGCGACACGTCGATCGCCGTCACTTCCTCCGGCCGCACCAGCCGGAAATCGCCGTTCCGCCGCACCGAAACCAAATCCTCGGTCAACGTCCCGTCTTCCAGCTTCGGCGCATCCGCCTGCGCCACCGTCAGCCGTTCCTCCTCCATCGCGGAGAGATACTTATAGTCATCGGAAACTTTACCATTGGTTACCATCCGGTACGGCGTCTCGATGAACCCGTACTTATTCACCTTCGCAAACGTCGCCAGCGAGTTGATCAACCCGATGTTCGGCCCTTCCGGCGTCTCGATCGGGCAGATGCGGCCATAATGCGTCGGATGCACATCGCGCACCTCGAACCCGGCCCGCTCGCGCGTCAACCCGCCCGGTCCCAAGGCGGACAAGCGCCGCTTATGCGTCACTTCCGACAGCGGATTGGTCTGATCCATGAACTGGCTCAGCTGCGAGCTACCGAAAAACTCCCGCACCGCCGCCGCCGCCGGCTTCGCATTGATCAGATCATGCGGCATCACCCCGTCGATATCGACCGAGCCCATCCGCTCCCTGATCGCCCGCTCCATCCGAAGCAAACCCACCCGATACTGATTCTCCATCAACTCACCAACCGAACGCACCCGCCGGTTGCCGAGATTATCGATGTCGTCGATCTGCCCGCGCCCATCCTTCAGATCGCACATGATCTGGATCGTGCGAATGATGTCTTCCTTGCGCAGCACCCGCATCTGGTCGTCGCACTCGATGCCCAGGCGCATATTCATCTTCACCCGCCCCACGGCGGACAGATCATAACGCTCGGAATCAAAGAACAACCCACGGAACAACGCCTCGGCGGTCTCGCTCGTCGGCGGCTCACCCGGCCGGATCACCCGATAGATATCAACCAGCGCATCCTCGCGATTCGAATTCTTATCGACCGCCAACGTATTCCGGATCCAAGGCCCCTTGGTCTGATCCACCGCCAGCGTCGGAATCACATCCAACCCGGCCGCCTCGAACACCGCCAGCTTCGCCTCGGCAATCTCCTCGCCCGCATCGGCGAAAATCTCACCCGTGTTCGGATCGTACAAATCCTCGGCCACATACCGCCCGACCAGATCGGCCCGGCTGACCAGCACATGCTTGGTCGTCTCACCGATTTTGCGCGCCGCCCGCGCCGTCAGCTTCTCCTCGGCCTTCGCCACGACCTTGCCGGTCTCGGCATCGACCAGATCCTCGACCAGCTTCGCCCCACGGAACAATTCCGGCTCGAACGGCCGCGCCCACGCGCTCTCGCCGTTCGCATCCTTGGTCCGGGTGAACGGCACCTGGCCATAGAAACTGTTCAGAATCTCCTCGGCATCCATGCCCTTGATTTCGCTGATTTCCAGCGTCTCGCCCTTGGCCGCCCGCGCCGCGCGCAGCGCCTCGGTCGCCTTGCCTTCCAGCGCGTACAGCAAGGTCGTGATCGGCAGCTTGCGCTTCCGATCGATCCGCACATACGCCAGATCCTTGGCATCGAACTCGAAATCCAGCCACGACCCGCGATACGGAATCACCCGCGCCGCAAACAAAAACTTGCCCGAAGCATGGGTCTTGCCCTTGTCGTGATCGAAAAACACGCCCGGGCTGCGATGCATCTGACTGACAATGACCCGCTCGGTCCCATTGACCACGAACGTGCCGTTATCCGTCATCAGCGGCATGTCGCCCATATAAACGGGCTGCTCCTTGATGTCGCGGATCGAGCGCGCCCCGGTATCCTCATCCAGATCCCACACGATCAACCGCAGCACCACCTTCAGCGGCGCCGCATAGGTCATCCCGCGCTGAATGCACTCTTCCACATCGTATTTCGGGTCTTCAAGCTCGTAATACACGAACTCCAACCGGCCCCGCCCCGCGAAATCATCGATCGGGAACACCGATTTGAACACTTCCTGCAAACCCGACACCGAACGCGAATCCGGCGACACGTTCATCTGCAAGAACGCATCATAACTCGCCCGCTGCACATCGATCAGATTGGGCATCGGCGTGGTTTCGGGGATTCGCCCGAAGCTCTTGCGGATGCGCTTGCGATTGGTAAAGGAAATCTTGTTCATGCCACCAGAAATCGCATTCATGCCCATACCCCGATCAATAATGTAGTAACGATCCATCGCCCAACGCAGCGACACCGTATCGTATCAGTCCCAAACCCGCCCATAAGGCGCAACAGAAAACGGGCGGAGTGCCGAAGGGCACCCCGCCGAAGTCAGGTCGAAAACGCCGCCATGAGTGGCCTCACGCGGCGTTGCGGTAAATCATTCGATGCCGACAGATGCGCCCTGCTCTTCCAAGACCTTCTTGATCTTCTCGGCCTCGTCCTTGGTGATCGCCTCTTTCACGGTCTTCGGCGCACCCTCGACCAGATCCTTGGCTTCCTTCAGCCCCAGACCCGTAATGGTGCGGATTTCCTTGATCACGTTGATCTTCTTGTCGCCCGCAGCCTTCAGCACAACGGTAAACTCGGTCTGCTCCTCAACCGGCGCCGCAGCAGCGCCCGCCGCAGGTGCCGCCGCCGCCGCTACCGGCGCCGCAGCAGAAACGCCCCACTTTTCTTCGAGCAGCTTGGAAAGCTCCGCTGCTTCGAGAACAGTGAGGGAAGAAAGTTGGTCAACTAAATTTGCAAGATCAGCCATTTCGTCAGTTCCTATAATAGTCGTTGTGATGGTTCCATGCAAGCCCGAACATTTCGGGCTCGCTCACGGCGACGCTCAGGCGAAGCAAGTCCTTCTTTTTGTGAACAAAAAGAAGCAAAAAAACTTTGTTAATCTAGCCCTTACCGGTGAAACCAGCGCGGACCAAATTCAAGAAAGTTTTTTGCTTCTTTTTTACAAAAAAGAAGCCTTCCTTACCCCCCTCACGCCGCCTCAGCGCTCTCCTCAGCCCCATTCGCCTTGGCATAAGCCGCGAAAACCCGCGCAAGTTGCCCCGCCGGCGCCTGCAGCACACCCGCAATCCGCGTCGCCGGCGCCTGGATCAGACCCAGAAGCTTGCCACGCAATTGATCGAGCGACGGCAGTTCGGCCAACGCGCGAACACCCGATGCATCGAGCATCTGAGTCCCCAACGCGCCACCGACCAGCACGAACTTCTCGTTGGTCTTGGCGAACTCGACCGCAGCCTTTGCCACCGCTACCGGATCATGCGACCACGCCAGCGCGGTCGGACCCTTCATCAGCGGCACCAGCCCGTCGAACTTGGTGCCTTCCAAAGCGATATGGGCCAAACGGTTCTTCGCCACTTTATATTGTGCGCCCGCCGCCCGCATCCGCACGCGCAACGCCGTCACATCGGCAACCGTCAACCCGTCATTACGAGTCACCACGATCATCGACGTCTCAGCGAACACGGTCGCAAGCGAGTCCACGAACTCACGCTTCTGTGCGCGATCCAATTCGGTCTCCACTCGTCAGGCATCACGCGTTTGGACCGCGCAACACCGGTTTGCCCAAAGCGGCAAGGACCATCCCAGCCGCATGTTCGCCTGTCCGTGATTGGAACCATCAGCGCTTCCACGCCTCCGACACCCCATCTACGGCCTGCGGAGTCACCCCCATTAAAGTCCCAAAGGACTACAAACCGTCTTGGACAGGTCCGGAACCACCGGCAAAAGCCGGTAACCCCGTCATGGCCGAACCAAAGCCCGGCACATTCTCAA
>NZ_JBMFGY010000100.1:10228-11527 GCF_049977125.1 Acidiphilium sp.
TAAGGCAAGGCAAGTAAGGCCTTCTTTTTGTGAACAAAAAGAAGCAAAAAAACTTTATGAATCGGGGCTATAGCCTCTCAAACGCCTCAGCCCCAGCTCGAAAAAGTTTTTTGCTTCTTTTTTACAAAAAAGAAGTCTTCCCTACCCCGAACTCCCTCAAGCCGAAAGCGTACTCACATCAACCCGAACCCCAGGGCCCATCGTCGAAGACAGTGCTGCCTTCTGCAAATACGTCCCCTTCGCCCCGGCCGGCTTCGCCTTCTGAATCGCATCGACCAACGCCTTCGCGTTCTCGATCAACAACCCGGCCTCGAAACTCGCCTTGCCGATCCCCGCATGAATAATCCCGGCCTTCTCCGCCCGAAACTCCACCTGGCCCGACTTCGCCGCCGTCACCGCACCTTTGACGTCCATCGTCACGGTGCCCAGCTTCGGATTAGGCATCAGCCCGCGCGGCCCGAGAATCTTGCCCAACCGCCCGACCAGCGCCATCATGTCCGGCGTCGCAATGCAACGATCGAACGCAATGTTGCCCGCCTGCACCTGCTCGGCCAGATCATCGGCACCCACCACATCCGCACCCGCCGCCCGCGCCTCATCCGCCTTCGGCCCGCGCGCGAACACGCCAACCCGCAGCGTCTTGCCCGTGCCGTTCGGCAACGAAATCAGCCCGCGCACCATCTGATCGGCATGACGCGGATCGATGCCCAAATTCAACGACAATTCCACCGTCTCATCGAACTTCGCCGTCGCATTGGTCTTCACCAACGCCATCGCCTCGTCCAACGCATAGGCCTTGTTCGCCTCGACCGCGGCCGTCGCCTTAACCAAACGCTTGTTCTTCGCCATGATCAGCCCTCCACCACCGAAAGACCCATCGACCGGGCCGACCCGATCAACATGCGCACCGCACCATCCACATCATTGGCGTTCATATGCACCATCTTGGTCGCCGCAATCTCGCGCAACTGCGCCATGGTCACCTTGCCCACGGTCGCACCCTTGCCGGTCGTCGTGGACCCCTTGGTAATCCCCGCCGCCTTCTTCAAAAAATACGTGTTCGGCGGCGTCTTGGTAATGAAGGTAAAACTGCGATCGCCAAACGCCGTAATCACCACCGGCACCGGCATCCCAACTTCCATGCCCTGCGTCGCCGCATTGAAATCCTTGCAAAACTGCATGATATTCAACCCGCGCTGCCCCAAAGCAGGCCCAACCGGCGGCGACGGATTAGCCTTGCCCGCCGGTATCTGTAACTTGATATAGCCAACAATCTTCTTCGCCATCAGGCGCACTCCT
>NZ_JBMFGY010000101.1:0-11444 GCF_049977125.1 Acidiphilium sp.
GAATCAGTGATCGCGATCGACCGGAATGGATGATCGCGATCAACGGAATACGCATTTTAGTGCGGCGATCCTCTTCGCCAGGCAACGCAAGAGGTGATGCGGCGGCGCGTTGTCGCCCCCTCTTGTTGGACATTCCGACGCATGATGCCGTCGATTCTAGACAGAATACGACGCATCCCAATGCCGGCTTACCTTTTCCCCAGGTCAGACCTCACGCGACGACGTGCTTTCCGGCTGGCATGCATGGCTCCGGTCGAGGCGACGGATGGCCTGAGATGACATGCCGAACAGTTTGACGAAAGCACGCCGCATGCGCTCGGGGTCGGTAAAACCCACCGCCTGAGCGATCACCTCGATGGGCTCCGCGCCCTCCTGCAATCGCACGCGGGCGGCCTCGACACGTAGCCGCTCGACGGCCTTGGCCGGCGTTTCGCCGGTCTCGCGCCGGAATGCCCGCCCGAACTGGCGGACACTCAGATGCGCCGTGTCCGCCAAGCGTTCGATCGGCAAATCCTCGTGCAAGTGATCGCGCGCGAAGGCCAGCGCCAGGCGTATGCGATCTGACTCCGGCTCCATCTGGGATATCGGCGCGAACTGGGACTGGCCGCCGGCACGGCGGTGATACACAACCAACTCGCGCGCGACCTGGCGTGCCAAGTCCGGGCCATGATCTGCCTCGATGAGCGCCAGGGCCAGGTCGATGCCAGCCGTCACCCCGGCCGACGTCCAGACGCCGCGATCGCCAATGAAGATCCGGTCGGCGTCAACCTCCACCGCGGGATAACTCTGCTGGAGTCGGTGCGCCGTGCGCCAATGCGTCGTCGCGCGTCTTCCGTCGAGCAGACCCGCCTCGGCGAGCAGGAAGGCGCCTGTGCAGACGCTGGCAATCCTCGAGGCCCGGCGGGCGAGACGCGCAACGGCCTCCACTTCGCCCGGTTTGAGCATTGAGGCTACCTCGCCGCCGCAGACGATAAGCGTGTCCAGACGCGCATTCCCGGCCGGCTTTGAAGCCACTGGTAAACCGCCGCGGCTTGCGACGGAGCCGCCAGCGCAAGAGTAGATTTCAAGCCTGTAGAGCGGCCGCCCGGACAGCCGTGTCGCGGTCTCAAAGGCGGCGAACGGTCCGGCGAGGTCCAGGATCTGGTGGTCCGGGAAGACGAAGAAACCGATACGGCGCATAGTGACGTAGTATAAGGGATCTATGACCTTTTCGCCATAGCTTACCGACGACGTAATCAAGCCGGCACGAAGCATGACGCTTACGACCACCAGCCTGGGCGTGTGATGGAAACTCTGCCTGGCCGGTGTCGAGGTCACGGAAAGTATGCTGCGCATCCAGTACATCAGATACGGCGGTCCCGAGGAACTGAGGCTCGACGCCGTCGACTTTGTCGAGCCAAAAGCAAGCCAGATCTGCGTCCGGGTGATGGCGGCCTCCGTCAACCCGATGGACTGGGTTATCCGCTGCGGTCAGGTGAAGGCGATGGCGGGCTCGCGGTTTCCGCGCGGACTCGGCCATGAGTTTGCGGGCGTGGTCGAATCGGACGGGCCCGCCGTTACGCGGCTAAATATCGGCTATGAAGTCCTGGGATTCACAGGACGGAGGAGGCTGGAACCTTCGGGGAATTCGTCCTCACGGACGAAGCCAACGCCTACCTCAAGCCACGGGACCTGTCCTTCGAGGTCGCCGGCGCGCTGCCGGCTTCATCTTCGTCGTCTCGGCTAGACTTTGGATCAGGCACTTCAGTAGCAGATCTAGTCCGTGGCCGGTGGGCCGTCTTTCAATAGGAGGCGCGAACCGACCTCAACGATAGAGCGTATCGCAGGCAGCAAGTCCTCGCCTAAAGCGGTGAGTCCATATTCTACCGTCGGCGGTGAGGTGGGCATAACAGCCCGGGTGAGCACACCGCGCTGTTCAAGATCGCGCAACCGGCTGGTGAGTACTTTGGCCGAAATGTATGGGCAATCGCGGCGAAGCTCAGAAAAGCGACGCGGCCCATTACTCAGTGCCCATAGCAACTCAGGCGTCCACAAGCCGCCAAGCAAGCCCATGCATTTCGACATGGGGCAACCGGGCAGCGCTTGAACCTTCGGTCTGACCTTCAAAACCATCGTTGACCCTCGCGCGTGGTTACCGAACGGAAACTAGAAAATGAAGGTAACCCTTGGCGCTGTGGTTTCCAAGGGTAACCTTACGACTTAGATGGTGGAGGTCCGTTCATGGCGCTGATCGCACGCGTACGTGCCGAGGGGCAGCCGGATCGGACAATCAGTTTCAGACAGAAAGGAAACCATGAAATGTTCGCAGTTACAGGAGCTTCTGGTCAACTGGGCCGACTTGTCATCGAGCGGCTGTTGGAGCGCGTCCCTGCTGGCCAAGTTGTTGCAGCCATGCGCGATCCAGCGAAGGGGGCGGATTTGTCACGGCTTGGCGTGCTGGTGCGGGAAGCGGATTATAAACGCCCGGCCACCCTTTCGAAAGCTTTCGAGGGTGTTGACAGAGTCTTGCTGATTTCCTCGACGGAAGTCGTTGGCCGCCTGCCGCTGCATCGGGCCGTGATTGATGCGGCGCAAGCGCAGGGCGTCTCACTCCTCGCCTATACCAGCATGCTCCATGCCGACACTTCGTCTGCCCGCCTTGCGATCGAACATCGCCAGACCGAGGAGGCGATCAAGTCATCCGATCTGCCGGCTGTCATCTTGCGTAACGGCTGGTATACCGAGAATCACTTGGCAGCGCTTCCAAGCGCTTTGGAGCATGGCGCCTTTGTTGGTGCGGCGAAGGACGGCCGCTTCTCTTCCGCTGCGCGCGCTGACTATGCATTGGCGGCCGCGATCGCGTTGACGAGCGAGGGGCAAGCCGGACGGACGTACGAACTGGCGGCGGACAACGCTTTCACGCTTGCAGAGTTTGCGGCGGAGGTATCGCGCCAGTCGGGCAAAACGGTTGCCTACAATGACCTGTCGCCCGAGGCTTACGAGGGCGTTCTGACGAATGCAGGACTGCCGGCTCCACTGGCAGCCCTCTTGGCCGACGCGGATGTAGCGGCCTCTCAAGGCGCATTGTTTGATAACAGTGCAACGCTCTCGGGCCTGATCGGGCGTCCCACGACGACTTTTGAGGCCCTGATCTCAACTGCCCTGCACAAATAGGCCGGGGCATATGCTCAAGGATCCAGATTTGTGCGGTTTGGACAACGGTGAAGCGCGCGGTCTCCGGCTCGGCGCCCGTCAGAGTATGGGCTCCGATTGTCTGGAAACCCCGCCTGGAGAATAACGATATGAACATTACTCTGGAATCGAGACGAACAATCAAGTCGCCTCCTGTCTCGTTGGCCGCCGCTACTGGCGCCGGAATATGGGCAGGATTGATAAGCGGCGTCATCGTGTTGGCACCGGTGCTGACACTACAGCTATCGCGAGGTATCGGCGTAATACCGGAGATGCAGCTTGCGGCGAGCAGCGTTATCGGGATCTCGGCTTACGACGGTGCCGTGGGACTTGTCCTTGGCATATTGTTGCACTTCTTCGTCGCGACCGTCCCGGCGATAACCTACGCCTTGATCGTTCGGCGCTTCCCGGTTCTCAATCGCTGGGCATGGTTGGGCGGTCCGGTCCTCGGCCTGCTCGTGTTTCTGGTCATGGGCTTTATCGTGCTGCCCCAGACTGCTTTCATCACCCCGCCGTCGGTAACCCCGATGCCCCCTGTGCCGGCATTGCTCATCCATATGTTCGGGCTTGGCCTTCCCATATCGCTGGTTATTCGAACAGTCGGTCCGCTCAGGGAAGGCGGAAGCGATATTGATAGGTGATGGCGTGATATAAGGGATATACGGCGTTTACGCCATAGCCTGTTCCCGGTACTCTCATCTGTGGAAGGAGATCCGCCATGACACATGTCGTCATCCCCCTCTACGAAGGGGTGACACCGCTCGACTTCACCGGCCCCTATCAAGTCCTCCGCGCCTTGCCGGAAATGGACATCGAGCTGGCCGCGATCGACCGGACGGAGGTCGTCGCGGACGGGCTGACATTCGGGGCGCTCCGTGATCTGGAGACGATCGAGGCCTGCGACATTCTCCTCGTCCCCGGCGGCCTCGGGTGCATCGCGGCGCTTGAGACCCCAAGGTTCCTCGCCGCAATCCGGCGGCTCGCTGAAGGCGCCGCCTACGTCACCTCGGTCTGCACCGGCTCGCTGATCCTGGCAGCGGCGGGCCTTCTGACGGGGCGCCGCGCCGCCAGCCACTGGGCCTTCAGGGAACTTCTTGCGGCATTCGGGGCGATCCCGGATGCCAGCCGGGTGGTGCGCGACGGAAACTGCATCACCGGCGGCGGGGTGACGGCCGGGATCGACTTCGCCCTCTCCCTCATTGCCGAGCTGCGCGGGGAAGAGGCGGCGCAGGGCGCCCAGCTTCTGCTGGAATACGCGCCCGAACCGCCGTTCGACGCAGGGGCGCCGGAAACGGCGCCGCGGCCGGTCATGGACGCCGTGAATGCCCGCCTCTGCAACGCCCTTGCCGATGCCGAACGGCGCCTCGCGATTGTCGCCGAACAGTTGCGGCATGTCGGCTGAGACCTGTGCCCAGAAAGGAACGTGAAAATGAGACTGAAGGACAAAACCGCTCTGATCACCGGAGGCACCAGTGGAATCGGCCTTGCCACGGCAAAGCTCTTCCTCCGCGAAGGCGCGCGTGTCGCCGTCACCGGGCGCGATACGAGCCGCTTCGAGGCCGTGTGCGCGGAGCTTGGCGAGGGGGCACTGATCCTGCGCGCCGACGCCCGGTCGGTCACTGACATGCAGGCAGTCAGCGCTGAAGTCGCCGAGGCCTTCGGCGAACTCGATATCTTTTTCGCCAATGCGGGCATCGCCTATGGCACCCGGCTCGCTGAGACCGACGAAGCGCGCTACGACGAAATCATGGACATCGACGTCAAGGGCGTCTTCTTCTCCATGCAGGCCGTGGCCCCGATCCTGCGTCACGGCGCCTCTGTCATCCTGTCGACCTCGTTTATTATCCACGTAGGCCGTCCCGGACTTTCCCTGCTTTCGGCCGCGAAGGCTGCGGTCCGGTCCTTCGCACGGACCTGGTCGCGCGAATTTCTGGATCGCAAGATCCGCGTCAACACGATCTCTCCCGGTTTCATCGACACGCCATTGATCGGTCGACATCGCAGTCCCGAAGAGCTGCAGGCGTTCCGGGACAGGGCGGCCGCGACAGTGCCGGTTGGTCGTTTAGGCGAGGCCGAAGACATCGCCGCTGCGGCGCTGTTCCTGGCCAGTGACGACTCCCGGTACATGCTTGGGGCGGAGTTGGTGGTCGATGGCGGGATGTCTCAGATCTGACGGCGGGTTCTCTTCAGCCAGCCGTTGGCGATCAGTGCCGACAATCTTTGATCGGCCCGATGTGTAAGCCACCGCCCTTTCGTGAGCTTCTTTCCGTCGCCCCGGTGGCCAAAACGACGAAACAACAAAGTGAGAGACTTCATGCTAGAAAATTCGTCCATCAATCCTGTGTCCAATCAGGTTGCGATCGTCACAGGCGCGTCACGCGGAATCGGGGCAGCCATTGCCAGGCGTCTCGCCCGTGAAGGGTTTGCGGTGGCTGTGACCTATGCATCGAATAACGCGGCCGCCGGCCAGGTCGTCTCGGACATCCACGCCGCGAATGGCCAGGCCGTCGCCATCAAAGCCGACGTGAGAAACGCCGCCGATGTCACAGCCCTTTTCGATGAAACCGAGGCTACGTTGGGGAAGACGACGTTGCTCGTAAATAACGCGGGGATAATGACACTGGCGCCCATTGCCGACATGGACGACGCGTCTTTCGACACGATGCTCTCAATCAACCTCAAGGGCGTTTTCTATATGCTTCGCGAGGCGGCGCGTCGGCTGGAAACTGGCGCTAAGATTGTCAACATCTCGACCAGCATCACACGCCTGGCTTCACCGACCTATGGTCCCTATGCGGCGACCAAGGCGGGGGTTGAGATATTGACCGCTATCCTTGCGAAAGAGCTTCGCGGACGCGGGATAACGGTCAACGCCGTCGCACCTGGGCCGACAGTCACGGACCTGTTCTTTCGAGGTAAATCGCCAGATCTCATCGATAAAATCGCCAAGCTCGCGCCGCTCGAACGGTTGGGAGAGCCTGACGACATCGCGAACGTCGTTGCGATGATTGCCGGACGCGACGGCGACTGGATTAACGGCCAGACGATCTTCGTCAATGGCGGCGCCGCCTGACGGCAGCTCTGTTGGATTTGCTGGGGACATGATGTCTGACTTTACACATACGAAATCTGCTGGCCCGTTGATCATTCGCCATGAGGCCCAGCCGGGCGAGCGCGAACAGGTGCTTCGCATCGTCCAACGCAATGCCGCGTTGGCGCAATTGCACGGTGAGGATCGCAGAGCCTTCTACGCCGCCCTGGCGGCGCAGGCGCCGTTCGCTGAAGCTGTTTCGGCGGAGCCGGTGAACCTCGCACTAGTCCGAGGATGGTGGTTGAGACCCACCTCGCCCGATTCCGATTCCGCGATCCTGTTCGTTCATGGCGGCGGATACCATCTCGGCGACGCCAAATCTTACCTGGGCTTTGCCAGTCAACTGGCGGCGCTGACCGGCAGGACTGTCTTCAGCGCAGACTACCCCCTTGCGCCGGAAGCGCGGTTTCCTGCGGCCTTCGACGCCGTTTGGGCGGCGCGGGACTGGTTTCTATCCCGGGGCTTCAAGCAATATGCAACGGTCGGCGATTCCGCCGGAGGCGGGCTTGTCCTCGCAATGGCCGATCTGGCCGCGCCCGATTCACGTCTTGCCTCGATCGTGGTGTTTTCGCCCTGGACCGACCTGTCAAACAGCGGCGCCTCCTTTACCGATCCGGCCACCTACGACCCGGTCTTCAAGCCCGCCCTGCTGCAGGGACTGGCCCATTCCTATCTGGACGGCGCCAGCCCGCGCGACCCCAAAGCGTCACCTTTCTTCGGGGCTCTGCAAGCCATGCCGCCGATCAATGTGCAGGTTGGCGAAGACGAACTGTTACGTGACGATTCTATCCGTTTTGCAGAGCGGGCGGCCGCGCACGGGGCGCCGGTCCGTCTCGATCTGTTTGAGGGAATGTATCATGTTTTCCAACGAGATGTCGGGTCTCTCAAGACGGCCGAAACAGCGCTTGAGATCGCCGCTTCGTTCATCGCCGAACACTGGGCGGACCGTAAGATCATATAGATCCCGCTTGATCTCCTCCGGATTAGTCATGACACGACGAAGATTTGATTTGGCGAAATCCAGCCGGAGCATTTGGGGCGAACGGCGTCCGATACGTTTTTCGTCAACATGGGAAGACGAAGTCGTTCCGGTGCGACGGTTCTTAATCTGCGGATGGAAACGTCCGGACAAAAGAGGATACGGCTTCATGTTTTATGAGCTCACCACACCATCTTGTCCGCTGCTGTTGGTTGGCGATGCAGCGAGGCGCGCCGCAGCCTGGTTTGGACAGACATCTAAATGCGGTGAAATCCTAGGCTGCTGGCGCACGGAGTTAGGCCCGCTCGGCCGGGTTCTGCTGTTGCGAAGCTTCGAGACGGCAGAATGCATGACCGCAGAGCGGGAGCGGGTGTTGCTGAGCCGGGAACCGTTCGGTAGCGGAGACGTCGTTACCGCGTTCGGAATGGCGAGTTACTCGCCATTCCCCTTCTTGCCGGCAGTCCGAACGGGGCGCCGAGGCGCAGTCTATGAGTTCCACACCTATCGACTGAAGCCCGGCGATCTTCCGCCCACGCTCGCAGGCTGGCGGGATGCCGTAGTGAATGCGCACGCATACGCCGAACACCTCGTTACGAACATGTATGCGCTGGATGGCGCCCCACGGATCACACATATCCGGGCTTTTGAGAGCCTCGAGGAGCGCGGCCGGCTGCGAGCGAGTGCCTATAACGCCGGCGTTTGGCCGCCGAAATTCGGCCCCGACCAGATTCTTGAAGCTACATCCGTGATTGGGCTGCCGGAAGCCTTTTCGCAGTTACGTTGACATCGTGAAGGAGATGTTAGGAATGATGCCGTCCGAAAATAAGATACAACTTAGCGCCACTGACACTAGCATCGAGAAGGCGGGACTCTTTCGCCTCGGTAGCCGCACCGTGAAGCGGCTCGGCTACGGTGCCATGCAGCTCGCCGGGCCCGGCGTATTCGGTCCACCCAAGGATCGTGATGCAGCCGTGGCCGTGCTGCGCGAAGCGATTGCGCGCGGCGTCGACCACATCGACACCAGCGATTTCTATGGGCCGCACGTCACGAATCAAATCATACGGGAGGCGCTGGCACCCTATCCCGCAGGGCTCACGCTCGTCACAAAAGTGGGCGCCCGGCGCGACGAGAAAGGCGCCTGGCATCCAGCCTTCTCGCGCGAGGAGTTGACCCTGGCGGTGCATGACAACTTGCGCAATCTCGGCATCGAGGTGCTCGACGTGGTCAACCTCCGCCTCATGTTTGGTGCGCACGGACCCGCGGAGGGGTCTCTCGAAGCGCCGCTCACGGTGTTGGCGGAGCTGCGGCAACAGGGCCTTATCCGTCATATCGGCCTTAGCAACGTGACTCCAACGCAGGTGCGGGAGGCGCGCAGGCTTTGCGAAATCGTCTGCGTGCAGAACCACTACAATCTTGTGCATCGCGCGGACGATGAACTGATCGACGACCTCGGTGGCGATGGCATCGCGTATGTGCCGTTCTTCCCGCTTGGTGGCTTCAGCCCGCTGCAATCCTCGGTTTTGACGGAGATGGCGGGTCTGCTTGGCGCCACGCCCATGCAGGTGGCCATCGCTTGGACCCTGCATCGTGCGCCGAATATTCTGCTGATCCCCGGCACCTCGTCCGTCGTCCATCTGCGGGAAAATCTTGCCGCAGTCGCACTCGAGCTGCCGGACGACATCAGGACCAGGCTGGACCAGATTGCGACGGACAGCGCCTGAGCGTCCCGGCGGTCAGATCATGGCGACAAAGCGCGAGATAACCATGAATAAAGGAAAGTCACGATGACCATTCTTGTTACCGGTGGGACCGGCCTCGTCGGCAGCCGCTTGCTGCCCCGTCTCGTCGAAGCCGGCCTGAACTGTCGGTCGCTTGTGCGCTCGGGCAAGACGGTTCCATCAGGTGTCACCGCTGTCGAGGGCGATATTCTCGAGCCTGCCTCCCTGGTCGAGGCCGTACGAGGCGCTTCGGTGATCATCCATCTTGCTGCCATTCTGCGCACACCGAATGTGAGCGAGATCTGGCGCGCCAACGTGGACGGCACGCGCAATCTGATCACAGCCGCCGGTAGACATGCGGCCGATGCGCGATTCATCATGGCCAGCACTGGCCTGGTCTATAGTGAGAACAGCTCCAGACCCTCACGGGAAAGCGATCCCGTTGCTCCCGAACGGGACTACCCCGCGAGCAAAGTCGCAGCTGAAAAACTGCTGCAAGAGAGCGGTTTGAATTGGTCGATAGTACGTCTTGGCTTCGTTTATGGCGACGCGGACGGACATCTCGGGCAGATCCCGCATATCGCGCAAATCATGAGGCTCCATCCTGCCAACCGGCTGAGCATGATTCATCACCGGGATATTGCGACGTTCATAAAAATGGGTCTCGACGGCATCCTGGACGGCCACATCGTGAACGCAGTGGACGATGCTCCGATGACGATTTTCGAGCTGAGTGCGCTCGCGGGTCAGCCTATGGAGCCCGCGGTCACGCCGCTCATCCATCCCTGGTACGGCGTGCTGGATGGCTCGCTCGCGCTGAGCCTGGGCTTTCGGCCCACAATGGCGACGGCCTGGCAGGCGGCACGCGAAAATGCGCTATGATGCAACGAAAGAGCAAGGTTCCGGTTGGCGCGTCGCCCCAGCAGATCGATCGGCATAACACCGGCCAACCCAGCCGGAGAGCGTGATGAGGTGACCAATTCTACACCACGCCCGAGGACACAATCCAACCGTCCTTATGGGCCTTAACCGTTTTGCAAGAGAGGAACAACTTATGACGCGATCTGCGGCATCCTACATGGCGGAAGCCTTGCACAAGGTCGGCGTAAAACGAATTTACGGGATCGTCGGCGACTCCCTTAACGGCTTTACAGATGCGCTTAGGAAGCGAGGAGAGATAGAATGGATCCATATGCGGCACGAGGAGGGTGCCGCGTTCGCCGCAGCGGGCGAAGCGCATGTTACTGGCAAGCTTGCCGTCTGTGCCGGCAGTTGCGGTCCCGGCAACCTGCATCTCATCAACGGCCTGTTTGACGCCCAACGCAGCGGCGTTCCAGTGCTAGCAATAGCTGCCCACATTCCGTCACACGAAATTGGAATCGACTATTTTCAGGCGACCCATCCGGAGCACCTTTTTAAGGAATGCAGCCACTACGTCGAATTGGTTTCCAACCCCGAGTTGCTTCCGCAAGTTCTAAACCGTGCAATCCGCGTGGCCATCGCCAAGCGCGGAGTCTCCGTCGTGGTCATCCCAGGCGACGTCGCCCTCAAACCACTTAGCGCTTCGGTACCGCATTGGCTCGCCCCCGGAAAGCCTGTTATCCACCCCACGGAGGACGAGATCATAGTCCTCTCAGAGATTTTGAATGAAGATGAGCGAGTGACGTTGCTGTGTGGTGCTGGCTGTTCCGGGGCCCATGACGAAGTGGTGGCGTTGGCAGCCCGGCTCAAAGCTCCCATCGTCCACGCTTTCCGCGGCAAGGAGTATCTGGAACACGACAATCCCTATGATGTCGGCATGACCGGCTTGGTTGGCTTTGCTTCCGGTTTCAATGCTATAAAAAACTGTGATATCTTGTTGATGCTCGGAACGGATTTTCCCTACCGCGCCTTCTATCCCGAGCATGCGCGGATCCTACAGATCGATGTACGCCCGGAGGCACTAGGGAACCGATGCGCATTGCATCTCGGCTTGCTAGGCGACATCAAGCACACGGTCGCATTGCTTTTACCGAAACTGAAAGAAAAAACCGCCACGGAGCATCTTGATGACGCTCTAGCGGATTATCGAAAGACCCGCCAAGATCTCGATAGCCTCGCTGAAAGCAGTCCGAACTCGGAAATTATTCATCCACAGTATGTCTCCCGTCTCGCGAATGAACTCGCGGCGGACGATGCGATCTTTACCTGCGACGTGGGTTCACCGATCGTTTGGGCGGCGCGCTATTTAAAATTTAACGGCAAACGCCGCCTTATCGGCTCGTTCAACCACGGCTCAATGGCAAATGCTATGCTGCAGGCCATCGGAGCACAATGCGCTTTCCCGGACCGGCAAGTTATCTCATTCTCGGGCGATGGCGGATTCACCATGATGATGGGTGATTTCATCACTCTCACACAGATAGGACTTAACGTTAAGGTCATTGTGCTGAACAATGGCTCACTTGGCTTTATCGAAATGGAGATGAAGGCCAGCGGCTTCTTG
>NZ_JBMFGY010000102.1:0-2256 GCF_049977125.1 Acidiphilium sp.
GCCTCCGCGACGGCGCCAAACTCATCGTGATCGACCCGCGCCAAATCGATCTGGTACGCACCCCGCATGTCGAGGCCGCAATCCATCTGCAAATCCGCCCCGGCACCAACGTCGCCATCCTCACCGCGCTCGCCCACGTCATCGTCACCGAAACCCTGGTCGATGCCGATTACGTCCGCGAGCGCTGCGAGACCGATGCCTTCGCCCATTGGGCCGAATTCGTCGCCCAGGAGTCCAACAGCCCCGAAGCGACCGCCGCCATCACCGGCGCCGATCCGCAGGCCGTCCGCGAAGCCGCCCGCCTCTACGCCACCGGCGGCAACGCCGCGATCTACTACGGTCTCGGCATCACCGAACACAGCCAGGGCACCACCGCCGTCATGGCGCTCGCCAACCTCGCCATGGCAACCGGCAACATCGGCCATGTCGGCGCCGGCGTGAACCCGCTGCGCGGCCAGAACAACGTCCAGGGCAGTTGCGACATGGGCAGCTTCCCGCACGAGTTCACCGGCTACCGCCATGTCTCGATGCCGGATGTCCGCGCCCTGTTCGAACAGGCCTGGGGTGTCACCATCGAACCCGAACCCGGTCTGCGCATCCCCAACATGCTCGACGCCGCGATCGATGGAACATTCAAAGGCCTCTACATCCAGGGCGAAGACATCGCCCAATCCGACCCGGACATCCGCCACATCACCGCCGGCCTCTCGGCGATGGAATGCGTCGTCGTGCAGGACCTCTTCCTCAACGAAACCGCGCAATTCGCCCATGTCTTCCTGCCCGGCTCCACCTTCCTCGAAAAGAACGGCACCTTCACCAACGCCGAACGCCGCATCCAGCGGGTCCGCAAAGTCATGACCCCGAAAAACGGCTACGAGGATTGGCAGGTCACCCAGCGACTCGCCCAGGCGCTCGGCTATCCCATGAACTACAGCCACCCCTCCGAAATCATGGACGAAATCGCCCGCCTCACCCCCACCTTCGCCAACGTCTCGTTCGACCTGCTGGACCGCGTCGGCTCGGTGCAATGGCCCTGTAACGAAGCCGCACCCGAAGGCACGCCGACCATGCATATCGATCATTTCGTGCGCGGCCAGGGCCGGTTCTTCGTCACCGAATACGTCCCGACCGACGAAAAAATCGGCCCGCGCTTCCCGCTCCTGCTCACCACCGGGCGCATCCTCAGCCAGTACAACGTCGGCGCCCAGACCCGCCGGACCGACAACACCGCCTGGCACCAGGAAGACCTGCTCGAAATCCACCCGCACGACGCCGAACAGCGCGGCGTCACCGATGGCTCCTGGGTCAAACTCGCCAGCCGCGCCGGCGAGACCAGCCTGCGCGCCAAACTCACCGAACGCGTCGCCCCCGGCGTGGTCTACACCACCTTCCACCACCCGATGACCATGGCCAACGTCGTCACCACCGACTATTCCGACTGGGCGACCAACTGCCCCGAATACAAAGTGACTGCCGTGCAGATTTCCCCGTCGAATGGCCCGACCGAGGCACAGCGCGACTACGCCGAACTCGGCCGCCGCACCCGCCGGATCGAAGCGGTCGCCGCCGAATGAACGATCTGCCCGACCCTGCCGCACGGATCAACTCAATCGCGTTCCGCAACGGCGTTGTCACCGCGACCGCGCGCATCGTGCCTGAGGAAACGGCCGTGGCCCTGAGCTACGACCGCGTTGGCTACGCGGTGATGATGACCACGCCGTGCGATCTCGTCGATTTCGCCATCGGATTCAGCCTCTCCGAGGGAATCGTCGATCACGTCGCCGAAATCCTCGCGTGCGAAATCATATGCGTCGAAGGCGGCATCGAATGCCGGATGCAACTGGCGGACGATGTCTCGGCACGTCTCGCCCAGCGCCGGCGGCACCTCGCCGGCGCACTCGGATGCGGCCTCTGCGGCCTCGAAAGCCTCGCCGAGGCCAACCGCGCGATCCCCCAGGTCCGCTCGTCACTCACCCTCACCGCCGCCCAACTCATGCGGGGGATGCGCGACATGGCAATCGCCCAGAGCCTGAACCAGCGCACCCATGGCGTCCACGCCGCCGCCTTCCTCAACGCGTCCGCACGCGCCCTGCTGGTGCGCGAGGATGTCGGCCGCCACAACGCCCTTGATAAAATCGGCGGCGCGCTGGCCCGGCGCGGCGCGTCCGCCGCTACCGGCGCCATCCTGATGACCAGCCGGATCTCGATCGAACTGATCCAGAAAGCCGCCATGATGGGGGCGCCGATCATCGCCGC
>NZ_JBMFGY010000102.1:2356-11255 GCF_049977125.1 Acidiphilium sp.
TCTCGATCGAACTGATCCAGAAAGCCGCCATGATGGGGGCGCCGATCATCGCCGCCGTCTCGGTTCCAACCTCGCGCGCGATCCGGCTGGCCGAACAAGCCGGCATCACCCTTGCCGCCATCGCGCGGAGCGACGGTTTCGAGGTGTTCACCCATCCCGCGCGGATCCAATTCGAAAGCGCTGCCAATGTCGCATAACGCGCAGATCGAAAAACTCGTTTACATGGCGAACCAGATCGCTACTTTTTTTGCATCCTACCCCGAAGACGAAGCGATCGCCGCAATCGCCGATCATATCGATAAATTCTGGGACCCGCGAATGCGGCGCCAGATTGCCGCGTCTCTGAAAACCGGAGACGGTGAAATGGGCAGCGCCCGATTGCTGCCTCGCGCCCGCGCCGCCATGTCGCGCATCACGCTCCCGATCACGATCGCTTGAACTCGAAATCAACGTCCAGTAGTAACGTTTCGCCAATCATTCAAAAACGTCGAGGAAGATTCCAATGGCCAGTTTTCTTGACCGTGCCAGCACGGTTGCCCCAGTAGGTTACAACCGCTGGCTGGTGCCGCCGGCTGCGCTGTGCATCCACCTGTGCATCGGCGAGGCCTACGCGTTCAGTGTGTTCAATCTGCCGCTGACGCGATTGATCGGCATTACCAAATCGGCCCCAGGTGATTGGTCGTTGGCCGATGTCGGCTGGATCTTTTCGGTCGCCATCGTCTTCCTCGGCCTGTCTGCCGCCCTCGCCGGGGCCTGGCTCGACCGGGTCGGCCCGCGCAAAGCGATGACCCTGGCCGCACTCTGCTTCGGCGGGGGGTTCATGATCGCCGCCATCGGCGTCTCGGTCCACAACCTGCTGATCGTCTTTCTTGGCTACGGCGTCCTCGGCGGTACCGGGCTCGGCATCGGCTACATCTCGCCGGTGCGGACATTGATGAGCTGGTTCCCTGATCGTCCAGGCATGGCCACCGGCATGGCCATCATGGGCTTCGGCGGTGGTGCGATGATCGCGGCCCCCTTGTCGGTCATGCTGATGCATCATTTCGCCACAGCAACCGGTCCGGGCGTCGCCGCAACCTTCGTTACCCTCGGCATCATCTATGCCGCATTCATGCTGTTCGGCGGGCTGATCGTCCGTGTCCCGCGCGAGGGCTGGGTACCGGCGGGTTATGCGCCAGCAGCGACGGCTCAACGCCTCGTCACCGCCAACCATGTCGCCGCCGACCGCGCGATGGCGACGCCACAGTTCTACCTCATCTGGCTGGTCCTGTTCCTGAACGTGACCGCCGGAATCGGCGTGATCAGCCAGGCAAGCCCAATGATCCAGGAAATGTTCCATGGTACGGTGACGCCGCTGGCCGCCGCCGGCTTCGTCGGCTTCCTGTCACTATTCAACATGGGCGGGCGGTTCTTCTGGGCGTCGCTGTCGGACCATCTCGGTCGCAAACCGACCTATTTCGTGTTCTTCTTCCTCGGCATCGCGCTCTATATTCTGGTCCCGCACACCGCCCTGCTGGGCAGCATCGGCCTGACTGCGCTCTGTTTCGGCGTGATTCTCTCGATGTATGGCGGCGGTTTCGCAACCCTGCCGGCCTATCTGCGCGACATTTTCGGCCTGCGCCACGTCGGTGCCATCCACGGCCGCACCCTCACCGCCTGGTCCGCCGCCGGTGTGATGGGGCCGGTTCTGGTCGATTACATCCGCCAGTATCAGATCGATCACGGCGTCCCCAAGGCCGATGCCTACACGGTCACCCTCTACATCATGGCAGGCCTCCTTCTGATCGGTGCCCTCTGCAACGCGCTGATCACGCCGGTTGATGCCCAGCACCATGAAGCCATCGCCAGCGCCGCGGAATAGGACAATCATCATGAACAGCGATCAACAAACGCCCAAATTGATCCTTTATTGGCTCGTGGTCGGCCTGCCGCTGGCTTGGGGCGTCTATCACACGCTGACCGCCGCAATAAAGCTATTCGCTCAATGACGTTATAACAGCTTTGCCTCGAACGGCGGCAGATAATCAGGTGCCTCGAACTCGATCACCCACAGATCGGGATCGAAGTTAACTTGGCGTGCCGTGTATTCATCAGCGCGCACCTCGTCGACCGGTTCGGGGCCGGTCGCGCGCAGCCACGCCGGGCGGCCCTCTGCATCCCTGGTCTGTGTGAGCGCAACGATGCCCATTCGGCCGCGCAACAGAACCACAACCTCGCCCGCATCGGCATCCCCCCGGCGGATCACCACGCCGGGTCGCCCGGCAGCCCCTCCGAGCCGCAGCGCCATCTGCACCCAAATCCCAGCCTTGATACGTGGTTCAGACAAGGGCTTGACCTATCGACGATCGGAGCGAACTCTGCCCATACTGAAACAAATCGGACTCAGACAACGACGGGGAAAATTTCATGCGCTGTATTCGCTCCTTGACGCTGCTTTCGGCTCTTGTCGCGGATCTTCTGGCGGTACCGCCGCACGCCAGCGCCGCCCCGGCGCTGCAAAAAGTGACTTTCGGCCTCGACTGGGTCGCCGAAGCCGAATACGGCGGCTACTATCAGGCAATCGCCACCGGCATCTATCGAAAATACGGGCTCGATGTAACCATTCGTCAAGGCGGTCCGGACGTGAACAACGCGCAACTGCTGCTCGCCGGCAAGCTTAATTTCGACATCACCTCGAACGGCTTCCTCGCCTTCAACTTCGTGCAACAGAAAATCCCCTTCGTCGCCGTCGCGGCAATGTTCCAGAAAGACCCGGACATCCTGCTCGCCCATCGCAGCAGCGGTGAAACCAGTTTCGCTGCCCTCAAAGGCAAGCCAATTGCGATCTCAGCCGATACGCGCGCGAGCTGGTGGCTGTTTCTCGCCCATAAATACGGCTACAGCAACAGCCAGATCCGCCCCTACGATTTCAACCTCGCCCCCTTCTTCACCAGCAAGACCCTCGCGGTGCAGGGCTACCTGACGTCAGAGCCGTTTCTGGTCAAACAGAAGACCGGCCACTTCCCGGAGGTGCTACGCCTCGACAAGGCCGGGTTCGATGGCTACGCGGAATTGATCGCGACATCAAAAAAGCTCGTCGCAACTGACCCCTCGCTGGTGCAACGTTTCGTCGCGGCCTCCGCCGCCGGCTGGAAATCTTATCTCGATGGAAATCCCGCTCCTGCCTTCGCGTTAATCCGCAAAGCGAACCCGGACATGACGATGCCGCTCCTGCAATATGGCTACGAAACGCTGAAACACGACGGCATCGTCGATTCCGGCATCGCTCGAACCAAGGGGATCGGCGCCATGACCAATGCGCGCTGGAAGGGATTTTACACCCAGATGAGTGATGCCGGTCTCTACCCGAAGCATTTCGATTACCGTGCCGCCTACACGCTGCAATTCGTGGACCATAAGTCGGCAGCCCCTTGAGCCCGATACCCTGACATGCTTCACCTTGCCGGCGTCAGCCGGCACTTCAACCACGACGTGGTGGCTCTGAACGGCATTACCACGCATATCGACCGCGGCGAATTCGTCGCGCTGCTCGGGCCATCGGGCTGCGGCAAATCAACCTTGCTGCGGATTCTCGCCGGCCTCGATCAACCCGACGATGGCTCTCTGATCTGGGACAATGGCGCACGCCCGAACCCTGGCGACATCGGATTCGTATTTCAGGATGCAACGTTACTGCCCTGGGCGAGCGCGGAGGAAAACGTGTTTCTGCCGTTGCGTCTGGCCGGAAAATCGTTCGACCAAGTCCGTCCGGCAGTTCGCGCGACCCTGGCACGGCTTGGCCTTGCCGGATTCGAGCAAACCAAACCGGCGGCACTGTCCGGTGGCATGCGTATGCGCGTCTCGATCGCCCGCGCCCTGGTCTCCCACCCCAAGCTTCTGCTGATGGACGAACCCTTCGCCGCCCTCGACGAATTCACCCGCCACCGCCTACAGGATGATCTGCACGATCTCTGGCGCGAAGCTCACACCACGGTGGTTTTCGTGACTCATTCGATCTACGAGGCCGCCTATCTCGCCTCGCGCATCCTTGTCATGACACCGCGCCCCGGCCGCATCGCCGCCGAAATTCCCTGCCACCTGCCAGAAACCGCCGCTCGCCGCACGACCGCAGCCTATGCCAGCCTGACCGCGCAGATCACCGAAACCCTGCACGCGGTGATGCCACCATGCTGACCATGGAACGTACCGCCCCGGTCGCGTTCGGTCTGCTCGCCCTGATCATCTGGCAAGGCGCGGTCAGCCTGATGCAGGTGCCCGCTTATGTTCTGCCAGGTCCGATCGCGATCCTCGCCGCCTTCTGGTCCGATCATGACTCCCTGCTGCTCTCACTTCTCTCGACGCTGACGGTCACGGCCGCGGCTCTGATCGCGGCGGCATCGCTCGGCATGGTGCTCGCCCTCGGTATGGCCGCGAGCCGCCTCGCGCGTGCCGCCATCCAACCCTGGGCGGTGGTTCTACAGGTCACCCCGGTCGTTGCGATCGCGCCGCTGATTATCATCTGGGTTAATCAGCAATTCGCCGCCCTGGTGGTCTGTGCCACCATCGTTGCCTTCTTCCCGGTGCTCTCGAACACCGCCGCGGGCCTCGCTGCAACCCCACCGGAACTGGCCGATCTGTTCCGGCTCAACGGCGCGACCCGGCGCCAGACCCTGTTTTTGCTCCGCCTACCAGCCGCCCTGCCCTATTTCCTGGCCGGTTTGCGCATCGCCGGCACCCTCGCATTGGTCGGCGCTGTC
This sequence comes from Acidiphilium sp., assembly GCF_049977125.1. Classification (NCBI taxonomy): domain Bacteria; kingdom Pseudomonadati; phylum Pseudomonadota; class Alphaproteobacteria; order Acetobacterales; family Acidocellaceae; genus Acidiphilium; species Acidiphilium sp. Next base: position 7,093 of record NZ_JBMFGY010000102.1, read on the forward strand.
GTCGCAGAATTCGTAGCGAGCGCAGGCGGGTTTGCCGCCGGTCTTGCCGGACGCATCCTGGAATCTGGCTATCGCCTGGAAATTCCCCGCATGTTCGCCGCCCTCACCCTGCTCGCAATCACCGGCATCCTGATCTACGCCGCTCTCGGTCGTTTCGAACGTGCGATGCTGCGCCGTTTCGGTGCCGCCCCTTGAAAGCCGATAAAGCCTCTGGCACATCCGCAGTCATGACCCGCAAAATGACTGATGCCCAACTGGCGTATGAACGTAAACGCGCAGCCAAAGCCAACAAATCTCTCGACGAATGGCTGAAGGCGAAAGCCAAAGCCGAAATCAAGGCCACCCCAGCGAAGCCCGAACCCACGAAAAAACCCGGATTGCTTCGCCGACTGGTTGAACGGGGCCACAAACCGCTTTAGAGCGATATGCGATTAAGTTGACGCGGCAGCGACAACATAATCGCATGAAATCGCTCGAAAAAACATAGAACTAGAGCTTTAAGCTGAAAGCATAACGCTCTAAACAGCACCTCGGCTTGCCACTCTCCCCCTGCGCCCAATATGTCAGAACGGGAGTGAGGCGCCACCGCTCCGGCCATCGTCGGAGATCGTATTGCTGAAACGCCTTGTCCTCGGCTGTAACCTCCTCGCTCTCGCCGCCTGCGCCATCCCGCAGCCTGGTCCGTTCTATCAGGGCGTCACTGCCGCCAGGGCCCACCCCGGTGAAATCCTTCGCAGCCGCATCACCACCGCCTCCCCGTCGGATGCCACTGCCTACCGCGTCATCTACGCGTCTACCGGCGTCAGCGGCCGTATCGTGCCGGTCTCCGCCGTAATCTATCTGCCCCGCTCCCCACCCCCACCGGGCGGGCGCGACATCATCGCCTGGGCCCACCCGACCACGGGCGTCGCTGCCGGCTGCGCCCCCTCACTCGGTGACATCACCGCCGGCGGACGCGACCTCGGCGGCACAATCCCTGGACTTCACCGCTTCCTGCATGCCGGCGACATCGTCACCGCGACCGACTATGAAGGCCTCGGCGTCGCCGGCATCCACCCCTACCTGATCGGCCGCGCAGAAGCCGATGACATTATCGACAGTGTCCGCGCCGCCCGCGCCCTGCCCGGCGCCGATGCCAGCCGCGCCTATGGCGTATGGGGTCATTCCCAAGGGGGTCAGGCCGCGCTGTTCGTCGGGCAGGAAGCCGCGTCCTACGCCCCCGCCCTCCATCTGGTCGGAGTCGCCGCAGCCGCCCCGCCGACCAATCTGGGACCGGAGTTGACCGCACCCCATTCATCCCGTCTTCTGACCGCCTATGTCTATGTCACTTGGTCACATCTCTACCACATCCCGCTCACCTCGGTCATCGCACCGCAGGCGGTCGCGGCGTTGGAGCGTACCGCGACGACCTGCATCAACTCGATTGGTCAGTACATCGTCGCATCACGCACCGCAGCTTCGGTGCCGCGGACCTACATCGCCCACAACCCGCTGACCACCCCGCCCTGGACCGTCCTGTTCCACGAAAACTCGGCCGGCTTCGCGCCCGCCAGCGCGCCCCTATTGATTACCCAAGGCACCGCCGACACCACGGTCTATCCCAAATACACCGATAGCTTCGTCCGCCGCGCCTGCAAGCTTGGCGACACCGTGGACTACATCAAACTCAAGGGTGTCACCCACATCTTCACCGGCTACCGCTCCGCCAAACTCGTCGCCGCCTGGTTCGCCCAGCGCTTCGCCGGTAGCCCGCCGCCCACCACTTGTCCCAACCGGGTCGAAATCAAAGGCTGACCAGCCACGCCTCCCACGCCGGCGATCCGAACACCACAACATCCGCCACCCCGTGCCGCAGCAGCGCATCCCGTGTCGTCTCGACCGGCACCGGCAGCTCCCCCATCCCGTTCACCACCACCTTCGCCACCACCACCCCCGCCACCCGCAACGCCTCGATCGTGCATAGCGCATGGCTGATCGCGCCCAGATACCCGCCGCACACCACGATCACCGGCAACCCCAGCGCCACCATCCAGTCCCGCACCGTCCGCCGATCATCGATCGGCACCATCGCCCCACCCACTCCCTCGATCAGCAGCGGCACCGCCGATGCCGCCATCTCCGCCCGGCAGAACGCCACGACCTCATCGAACGGAACCACCTTTCCGGCCCGGCGCGCCGCCATATCCGGCGAAATCGGATCGGCGAACCGCCACGGACAGATCCGAGCCACCACCGCATCGCTGGTCATCTGCCCCATCGCCGCGAGCAACACCCCCGCATCGCTCGCAGCCGACCGCGCCGGCTGATACCCGCTCGCCACCGGCTTGAGCGCCCACGCCTTCACTCCGCGCCCACGCCAATGCCGCAGCATCGCCGCCGCCACATGCGTCTTGCCGATATCCGTCCCGGTCCCGGTCACGAAAAACTGCGTCATCCCGCCCCCATCACCCGCGTGCGCACCACCGAAGCCAGCCGCATCACATCCGCCTCCCGATGCGCCGCGGAAAACGCGAACCGCAAGCGTGCCGTCCCCGCTGGCACCGTCGGCGGCCGGATCGCCGCAACCAGAAACCCCGCCGCCTCCAATGCCGCCTGCCCCGCCAACGCCGCCGCGGCCGAGCCCAGCACCAGCGGCACGATCGGGCTCTGCGCCGCCGGCAACCCAGCCGCATCGGTGAACAACCGCGCGAGCGTCACCGGCCGCGCACACAACGCCGCATCCGCCGCCATCACATCCAGCGCCGCCGCCGCCGCCGCCACCACACCCGGCGGCAGCCCGGTCGTATACACAAAACTCCGCGCCCGATTCCGGATCAACGCACACACCGGCGCCGAGGCACATAAATACCCGCCATACCCGCCCACCGCCTTCGACAGCGTGCCCATCTGCAACGCAACCCCCGCATGCGGCGAACCCCGCCCGTCATCGAGCACGCCGATCCCATGCGCGTCGTCACTCATCAGCCACGCCCCACGCTCAGCCGCAACCGCCGCCAACGCCGCGATCGGCGCCACATCCCCATCCATCGAAAACACGCCATCTGTCGCGATGATCGCATGCCGAAACACCGAACCCGCCATCACCCTGCACAAATCCGCCACATCATTATGCGCAAACCGCACCACCGCAGCCCCCGACAATTTCGCCCCCGCCCCAATGCACGCATGCGCCAATTCATCGACGAACACGGCATCCCCCGGCCCCACCAACGCCGGAATAATCCCGATATTCGCCAAATATCCCGAGCCGAACACCACCGCATCCGCCGTGCCCTTCAACCCCGCCAACCGCTCCTCCAACCCGCGATACAGCGGATGATCCCCCGTCACCAATCGCGACGCCCCCGCCCCCACCCCATACCGACGCGTCGCCTCGACCGAGGCCGCAATCACCGCCGGATGCTGTGATAAGTTCAGATAATCATTGCAGGAAAACGAAATCAGCCGTACCCCGTCCCGCACCACAACGGCATCCATTTCCCGCGCGACCGACCTCACCCGCCGCCGCAACGCCGCCGCATCCAGCGCGGCCAACTTCATTGTTGCGAATGCGTCCAGCGTGTTGGTCATTGCGGTTGGGGCCGGAGACTAGGGAAGGTAAGCATTTCTTTTTTTGTAAAAAAAGAAACAAAAAAACTTTTTTTCACTTGGTGCCTACCTGTGGGACTGTCGAAGGATAAGCCAGATAAAATATCTGATTTCAATATTTTGCTGTCTGCTTGCAAACTTAAATGAAAAAAACGACTGAACGCCTTCGATCGACGCTCACCAAAAGCCGATCCTTCCTGAAAACCAGCCTGACGATAACGAGGAGCCGCCGGCTCGATCGCGATTCCCCTGCCGGTCTCCAAACTGAGCTGTCTCAAACCCCTTTGCTTCGCCGTCGCCATAATCCGATCCAGCACCATGCGCGCGACTCCCTCAGGCAAAAACACCGGAGGCAGCCGCATCGACTGGGTACCGGTCCCGATAGACGGGCGCAACCGGAGTTAACAGGCGCGACGAGGTCTCTCGACGAGCGAACACGACATCACACTGAACCCGGCGAATGGCACAAACATATGTCCCATCAGCGGCAGGCCAACAAATCGGCAAACATCAATGTGTTATCAGCGCTGGTATCCCGTACCGGATTCGAACCGGTGTTGCCGCCGTGAAAGGGC
>NZ_JBMFGY010000103.1:0-11019 GCF_049977125.1 Acidiphilium sp.
TCGTGCCGGAAGCGGAATCCTCGAGGATGATGTTCTGTGCCGCGAGCTCGTCGCGGATGGCATCGGCGCGGGCGAAATTACGGGCGCGCCGTGCCGCGATGCGCTCGGCGATCAATTGATCGACCGCCGATGATTCGAATGTCGTGAGTTTGGCCTTCATATCCGATTTGTCGTCGAAGCGGACCCTCATGGATTGAAACCATTCCGTGGGCGTGACGTTGAACAAGCCGAGCAAAACCCCGGTCGCCCGCATTTTCGACGCCGCCAGTGGATCGCCGCCCAGCGCGGCATCAGCCAGCCCATGCAGGGCCGCGATGGCCCCCGGCGTGTTCAAATCATCGGCCAGCCGGTCCAGCACCACCGGGGGAATCTCGCTCACCACCGGCGCATCGGCATGTTTCTGCAACGCCCGATAAAACCGGTCCAACTCCCGCTTCGCCTCCCCCAGCGCGGCATCCGAAAAATCCATCACGCTGCGGTAATGGGTTTTCAGCAGCAGAAACCGCACTGCCTCCGCCGGCGCCATCGCCAGCACATCCTGCACCGTGCGGAAATTACCGAGGGATTTCGACATTTTCTCGCCATTGACCTGCACCATCGCGTTATGCATCCACACCCGCGAAAACTCGGACCCCGGATAGGCGCAGCACGATTGCGCAATCTCGTTCTCATGGTGCGGAAAGATCAGATCGGTGCCGCCGCCGTGAATATCGATGTTCTCGCCAAGATACTGATGGATCATCGCCGAGCATTCGATGTGCCAGCCCGGACGCCCCCTGCCCCACGGGCTGTCCCAGCCCGGCAGATCATCGGAGGATGGTTTCCACAGCACGAAATCGCCCGGATCGCGCTTATACGCCGCAACATCGACGCGTGCGCCAGCCAGCAACTCGTCGGGCGAACGGCCGGAAAACTTGCCATAATCGGGGTCGGAACCGACCGCGAACAGCACATGGGATTCCGCCGCATAGGCGTGCCCCCCCGCGATCAACCGTTCGATGATCGCGATGATCTCGGGGATGCTCTCGGTGGCGCGGGGTTCGATGTCGGGCGGCACGGCATGAAGGGCGGCCATGTCCTCATGGAACCATTGCGCCGTGCGCATGGTGACATCCCGGATCGTCTCGCCACTCTCACGCGCCCGCGCGTTGATTTTGTCGTCGATGTCGGTGATGTTGCGCACATAGGTCACCCGCGGATACACGTGCCGCAGCAGACGCACCAACACGTCGAACACCACGACGGGCCTCGCGTTGCCGATATGGGCGCGGTCATACACGGTCGGCCCGCAAACATAGAGTTTCACATGATGGGGATCGATCGGATTGAGCACCTCGCGGCGCCTGGTTTTCGTGTTGTGCAGCTTGATCTGGATCATGGCCAGCATTTCCGCCGCAGGCTTTGGGATGTCAACCGGACGATATTGACAGGACTCTGGCGGTCCGGTATCGAAGACGGCAAGAAATGCGAATAGTTCTCATTCGCAGAAACAATGGAGACGAACGTGTCGCAGACTACCACGACCCCCGTCCGCCGTCCGTCACGTCTGCGGTTTCTGGCCGTGTTCGGGCCGGGTCTGGTGGTGATGCTCGCGGATACCGATGTCGGCAGCATCATCACCGCGGCGCAATCAGGGGTCGCCTGGGGCTATCGGCTCCTGCTGCTGCAATTCCTGCTGATGCCGATCCTCTATGTCGTGCAGGAGCTTACCGTGCGCCTCGGCATTTTCTCCGGGAAAGGCCATGGCGAGCTGATTCGCGACACATTCGGCCCCGGCTGGGCCTGGCTCTCGGCGGCGGGCCTGACGATCGCGACGATCGGTGCCCTGCTCACCGAGTTTTCCGGTGTCGCCGGCGTCGGTGCATTATACGGCGTCCCACGGGGCATTTCCCTGACCTTGGCGACGCTGTTTCTCCTGATCATCGCCTTCACCGGATCATACCGCCGGGTCGAGCGCGTCGCCATCGGCCTTGGCTTGTTCGAATTCGTGTTTTTCGGCATGGCCTATATGGCCCATCCCGACCTGCACAGCATGGCCGTGCAAACCTTCCAGCCCGCGCTGGGCAATGCGGCCTATCTGTATCTCGTCGCGGCCAATATCGGCGCGGTGATCATGCCGTGGATGATTTTCTATCAGCAATCGGCGATCGCGGATAAAAAACTGACCCCGGCCGATTTCAAATACGCCCGCTGGGATACCGCCATCGGCGCCGTCATCACCCAACTCGTGATGGCGGCGGTGCTGATCGCCGCGGCGGCGACCATCGGCGTGCGCAATCATCAGGCCAGCCTGAACTCGGTGGGCGACATCGCCAATGCGCTGACACCTTTTCTCGGTGTCACGATCGGGCGGTTGGTGTTCGGCGTCGGGGTGCTGGGTGCCGGCCTGATCGCCGCCATCGTCGCGTCGCTCGCCTTGGCCTGGGGGCTCGGCGAGGTCGCGGGCTATCGGCGCTCCCTCGAGGATCATCCGCTCCAAGCGAAATGGTTCTACGGGGTCTATGCCTTCTGTCTGATCGCGGGCGCCGTGCTGGTCGGGCTGGTTCCCAATCTGGTGCTGCTGAACATCGCGGTCGAGGTGATGAATGCGCTACTGCTGCCCCTGGTGCTCGGCTTTCTGATCGCACTGGCGATGCGCGCCCTGCCCCCCCATCTCAGGCTCAGGGGCTGGTACTTGTGGGTCGTTCTGTTCCTGTCCACAATCACTGCCGGCCTGGGTGTCTATGGCGGCCTCTCGGGCGCGGGGTTATTTTGATGACCAATGGTTTTGCAGGTTCCGTTCGACACGACGGAACGACTCGCTCCTCTGAAAGGTCCGCATGTCAAGACTAAGCGCCCTGATCTTCGATGTTGACGGCACCCTGGCCGAAACCGAGGAACTCCACCGCATCAGCTTCAACGCGACCTTCGCCGAAATCGGCCTCGATTGGGAATGGGATCGGGCGCTGTATCGCGAGTTGCTCGCGGTCACCGGCGGCAAGGAGCGCATCAGATATTACATCGACGAGTTCGACGGCAGCGTCGATATCCCGCCGGCCGGCATCAAACAGATCCATGAGCGCAAAACCGCGATCTATACCGAACGGATGGCCGAGGGCGCGCTGGGACCACGGCCGGGAATCCTGCGGCTGATCCATGAGGCACGGAATGCGGGGGTGAAATGCGCCATCGCGACCACCACCAGCCGGCCGAATATCGACGCGCTGCTGCAATCGGCCTTCGCACCGGAGGCGGTGGGCTGGTTCGACGCAATCGCCGCCGGTGATGAAGTGCCCCGCAAAAAACCCGCACCCGATGTCTATACGCTGGCGCTTGAACGGCTCGGCTTGCCTGCCGCGGAATGCCTGGCCATCGAGGATTCCCGCAACGGGCTGGACTCCGCCCGCGCGGCCGGGCTGGGCTGCGTGATTACCATCAGCCCCTATACCGACGGCCAGGATTTTTCGCAGGCGCTGAAAACCGTGGCGCATCTCGGTGATCTCGAAACCCGCAATCCGGCGATCGAGGGCGGCATGGTGACGCTCGCGATGCTTCAATCCTGGCACAGTCGAGCGCGATGACGTCACAACGATCGGGGCTGGCCGGCGGCGCGGCGCGCAACCTCAACCCGGCTCCCTTGCCCGCGCCATCGCGCGGCGATAAGGAGGCGTCATGATCCGAAACTCCAAACCGGCCGCACCGCTCACCCTCGTCGCCATCGTGGCCGTCGCGACTCTCGGCCTTGCCGGTTGCAGTGGCGCCTCGAAAACCTTCGGCCTCGAGGTTACCCCGCCGGACGCCTACGATGTCGCGACCGAGGCTCCCTTGTCGATGCCGCCGGGCCTGACACTGCCGGCCCCGCAACCCGGCGCGCCCCGGCCGCAGCAAATCTCCGCCGCGACGCAGGCGGAGGAGGTCATGGCGCCGCAGACCGCGCTGGCCAATGGCGATTCCAGCATGGGCCCCGGCCAGGAGGCGCTGCTTCAGGCCGCCGGCCCGACGCCACCGGCCGGAATCCGCACGACTGTCGATCATCAGGCCGAGCTCGAAAGCCGCAGCCCGGGCTTCGTCGCGTCGCTGATGTCGATGGGCGGCAGTTCCAAGGACGATAAAATCGTGAACGCGTCAGCGGAACAACGCCGACTGCAGGAAAACGCCGCGCTCGGCGCATCGGCCACCTCCGGCGCGACGCCGCAGGAAACCCCGGGCAAACCGAAGGGGCTGCTCGGCCGGATCTTCAGTATTTTCTGATCATCGCGCGGATCGGCGGTTGAAGCCGCTGATGATCGGGTCATATCCCGTGCCATGTCTGATGTCTTGATCCACGACCGTCCCCAGGTCGCGCCCTCGGCCGGTCTGGTGACTCTCTACGCCGTCGCCGCCGGAGTGGTGGTCGCCAATCTGTATTATGCCCAACCGCTGGTCGGGTTGATCGCGCCGTCGCTGCATCTGCCGAAACCGATCGCGAGCCTTCTGGTCACCTTCACCCAACTCGGCTACGCCACCGGCCTGTTGCTGCTGGTGCCGCTGGGCGACCTGATCGAGAATCGCGCGCTCAGCACCCGGTTGATCGCCATCTCGGTGCTCGCCCTCGCGCTCGCCGCGGCGGCGTGGAGCTGGCCGGTGTTCCTCGCCGCCGCCCTGCTGATCGGTCTGGGCTCGAGCGCGGTGCAAATCCTGGTGCCGATGATCGCGACCCTGACCCCGGAGCGAACGCGCGGCCGGGTCGTCGGCAATGTGATGGGCGGGCTGGTCCTCGGCATTCTGCTCGCCCGCCCGATCGCCAGCATCATCGCCTATGCGCTGGGGTGGCGCGCCGTGTTCGCCATCTCAGCCGTCGGAATCGCCGGTCTCGTTGTGGTGCTGCGCCGCAAACTCCCCCACGTCGCCCCGAAGGCGCGGGAACGCTACGGCGCGCTGATCCTGAGCATGCTCCGCCTGTTCGTCACCGAGCCGACCTTGCGCCGCCGTGCCGCCTATCAATGCGCCGCCTTCGGTGTGTTCAGCCTGTACTGGACGGCGGTGCCGATCTATCTGACCGAGCAATTCCATTACACCCAACTGGGCATCGCGGTGTTCGCGCTGGTCGGCGCCGCGGGCGCCATCGCGGCACCGATCGCCGGTCGCCTGGCCGATGCCGGGTTCGGGCGGATCGCCAGCGCGGTATCCCTGGCGCTGATCCTGGCCTCGTTCGGCATCTCGGCGCTGGGCGCGGCCGAGCACAGCGTGGTGCTGCTCGCGCTTGCCGGCGTGGCGCTGGATTTCGGGGTGCAGGCGAATAATGTTCTGGGTCAACGCGCGATCTATGCGCTGGCGTCCGAACTGCGGGCGCGGCTGAATGGGGCCTATATGGCGGCATTCTTTGCCGGCGGCGCGATCGGATCGGCGGTGGCGAGCGGCCTGCTGCTCCGGGGCGGCTGGCCCCTGGTCGCTCTGGTCGGCGCCGCCGCCCCTGCCCTCGCGCTGGGTTATTTCGGTCTCAACGAACGCCGGCGCCACCGCACGTCAGGCATCTGATCACCCCCGCGCGGCGCCGCGGATGAAGGCGGCGCTGTCATCGAGGGTCTGCCGTCCCTCGGGGACGAAACGATGAAACATCGGCCACACATGCGCGACCACCGGCCAGATCCGCAGCAGGCTGATAACCCCGGCGGCGCGCGCCTTGGCATCGAAGCGCACGCTGTCATCGCGCAGCACCTCGTTGGCGCCGACATGGATCATCAGCGGCGGCAACCCTGTCAGATCACCATAGAGCGGCGATGCATGCGGCGAGAGCGGATCGGCGCCGTGAAGATACATCTCGGCCCCCTGGGCGATCTTGCTGCCGACGATCATCGGATCGCGACCGTCGTTTTCGATCGCGCTGGCGCCGGTGCCGGCCAGGTCGGTCCAGGGCGAAAACACCACGGCCCGCGCCGGCATCGGCAGCCCCGCCTCCCTGGCCGCCAGCAGGATCGCGAGCGCCAGCCCGCCACCCGCCGAATCCCCGGCGATGGCGAGACGATCGGGCGCGATGCCCTGCTCGAGCAGCCCCCGATAGGCGGCGAGCCCGTCCTCGACCGCCGCCGGATACGGGTGTTCGGGTGCCAGCCGGTAATTGGCGGCGAACACGCGAATGCCGCGCTGGGCCAGCGCCCCGGTGATCGGACGATGCGTTTCGGCGGAACACACCAGATAGGCGCCGCCATGCAGATACAAAAGCGTCATCGCCGGGCGGGCGCCTGCGGTCGGTTCGGCCCATTCGCCTGGAATGCCGCCGATCACCGCTTCGGTATAGCGCACGCCGCGCGGCACCGGCAGCGGCGTCTTGAAGGCGCGCCGCACCGACTCCGGATCACCCGCGCCGGAGAGTTTGCGCCTGACCTGATAACGCAGGACCGGATTGAGCAGATGCGCGGCAAGACTGGCCATGAGAAATCCTTTGCTTTCAGCCCGCAGAGTTGACGATCCTGGCCGGTTTGCCAAGCCGGCGCCCGATCATGTTCCCGGCCCGCACCGCCAGCAGGCGGGTGAGCGCGTCGATCGCATCGGCATCGGCGCCGATCAGTCCCCGCGCGCGCGCCTGTGCCACCGCATCGAGAATGACCCGGGCAGCGGTTTCCGGCGGGGTGGTGAGCACCGCGACCCTGCCGTTGACGTTCATGCGCATCCGCCATCACGCCTGCCTTGGACTTCCATGACCGAACCGCATTACATGATCGCATGACGATCCGTCTCCTCGCCCCTGCCACGATCAACCGGATTGCCGCCGGCGAAGTCATCGAGCGGCCGGCGGCGGCGGTGAAGGAGCTGGTCGAAAACGCGCTCGACGCCGGTGCGCGACGGATCGCGGTCAGCATCGATGGCGGCGGCATCGCACGGATCGAGGTAACCGACGACGGGACCGGCATTCCCGCCGCTGAGCTGACACTCGCAATCACGCGCCACGCGACCTCGAAACTGAACGACGAGGCGCTGGTGCGGATCGCGACACTCGGGTTTCGGGGCGAGGCCTTGCCCTCGATCGGCGCGGCGGCACGTTTGACCCTGACCTCACGCCCCCACGGCCAGGACACGGCGGCGCGAATCGTCGTGGCCGGCGGGGCGGTCGGGCCGATCGCGCCGGTGGCGGCACCGTTCGGCACCAGCGCGATCGTCGAGGATCTGTTCTATGCCACGCCGGCGCGGCGGAAGTTTCTGCGGACCATCACGGCGGAGGCCACGGCATGCGCCGATGCGGTGCGGCATCTGGCGCTCGCGGCCGCCGGCGTGGCGTTCAGCCTGACGATCGATGGCGCGACCAGCTTTGATCTGCCGGCGCAGGATCGCCGCGCCCGCGTCGCCGCCCTGTATGGGCGGGGCGATGCCGAGGCGCTGATCGCGCTCGAGGCGTCACGCGAGGACATCACCCTCGGCGGCTTCATCTCGCCCGCCAGCCTGACCCGGGCGACCGCGCGGCATCAGCACATGATGGTCAATGCCCGCCCGGTGCGCGATCCGCTGCTGCGGATGGCGCTACGGGTGGCCTATCGCGACATCATCCCGGCCGGACGGCATCCGCTGGCGGCGCTGTGGCTCGAGATTCCGCCGGATCTTCTGGACGTCAATGTCCATCCGGCGAAATCGGAACTGCGCTTCGCCGCGCCGGACGCGGTGCGCAGCCTGATGATCGGCGCGATCCAGCGCCATCTGGCAACGCCCGCCGGCGTCGCGGCGGCCCCCTCGCTCCGGCTGGGACCGGCACCGCGCAACACCGCTTGGTCGTATCCGCCGCAATCCGCGCCGGGATCGCAGGCGCGCGGGTTCGCCGAGGCCGAAGTCGCCCTTGGGTTCGATCTGCCGCCGAGCCTGCGACGGGCCGAACCCGCGGCGGATGCGACGGCTTATCCGCTCGGCACGCCGATCGCCCAGGTATTCGACACCTATATCCTCTCGCAGATCGGCGATGGCGCGCTGCTGTTGATCGATCAGCACGCGGCGCATGAGCGCCTGACCGAATTGCGCCTGCGCGCCGAGCGCGAGGCCGGCGGCATTGCAAGCCAGTTCCTGCTCTCGCCGGTGCCGCTCGATCTGCCCGATGATGATGTGGCGCGGCTGCTGGCGGTGGCCGATGATCTGGCGCGGCTCGGCGTGTCGATCGAGGGATTCGGCGCCGGCGCCATTTTGATCCGCGCCCTGCCCGCCGCGCTTGGCCCGGCCGATCCGCTCGCCCTGCTGCGCGACATCGCCGACACGATTGCGGCAACCGCGACCGCGACCGCCCTTTCGTCCCGACTCGATGCCATTTTGATCCGGATGGCCTGCCACCGCTCGATCCGCGCCGGCCGTCGCCTCGGCTTCGACGAAATGGCCGCGCTGCTGCGCGCCATGGAAGCGACCAAACTCGCCCAGACCTGCCCGCACGGGCGCCCGACCGTGGTGAAACTGACACGCGGCGATCTGGAGCGGATGTTCGGTCGTGCCGGCTGACCCAGGCTTGCGCTGTTGGCGGAATCGTGATCGCATAACTAGGTTGCGTATTTGCCCGAGCTGGTTAGTTAATCGCCAGACATCTGTTTTGTCTCAATAAATAAATACACCTCGATCGTGTCCGGTTTCCCGAAACAACGCGACGCCCGCAGGGCAGGAGTTTTGAATGTCGTCCTCACTCGCCGGCACCGTTTCCGGAACCATCACCTCTGGCGTCACCCTCTCGGTCAGTTCGAGCACGATCATCGATACCGCCGTGATCACGACCTATGGCTATGGCGCGGCGGTGAGCGGCGCCTACGGCACATTGTTCACCCTGCTCAACCTCGGCACGGTCGAGGGCAACACCAACCAGACCGGCATTTCACTGTCACAGGGGTTGGTCACCAATGGGATCGGTGGGTTGGTCGAGGGCAGCGTCGGTGTCTATCTCGGCACCGGCACGCTGGTCGATGCCGGGACGATCCTGGCCCTCGGCACCGGCGCTGCCGTATCCTTCGGCAATGGGGCTGCGGATGCGCTGACGTTGGTGCAGGGCGGGATAATCGAGGGCGGCATCGCCGGATTCGTCCAGGGCGACAGTATCGACCTCGCCGGCATCACCGCGACCAGCGAGAGTTTCGCCGCCGGCACGCTGACCCTGTTTGATCAGGGCAGCGCGGTCGCCAGCCTGTCGCTGGTCGGCGGCTTCAACACCGGTGAGTTCGGGCTCTACAGCGACGGCCAGGGCGGCACCAACATCACGCTGGGGGCGGAAACCCTGAGCGGCACCTATAGCGGCCCGTTCGAACTCACCGCACTTTCCACCACGATCACCAACGGATCGACGTTCAACCTCAATTCCGGCGGGATCAACTCGACTCTGGATCACGGCGTGACACTGGTGAACCAGGGCAGCATCGTGAGTGCCGGGTTTTACGGCAATGCGGTGAATATCTCCCAGGGCGTCGTGACCATTGCCGTCAACGGCGTGATCGACGTGAATTCCGGTGCGGGGTCGGGCGTGGCGCTCGGCTCGGGCGCGCTGGTGAATGCCGGGACGATCGCGGAGAACACCAGCGCGGGACGTGCCGCCTATGTGTTCAGCGGCGCGCTGATCAATCAGGCCAGCGGCGTCATTCTCGGCCCGACCGCGGCGGGGGTGAATGCCGGCACGATCGAGAATTTCGGCATCATCGCCGGTTCGGCCTCGGACGGGATCGGGATCTATGTCGGGCTGGGCCAGCAGCCGAGCCGGATCACCAATGCTTCCTACGGCATCATCGAGGGATCGCTCGGCATCACGCTTGCCGGCGGCACCATCGTCAATGCCGGGTTGATCCGCAGCACCGCGCCGGGCGGCGATGCGATCGCGATGGGGATTTCGGACACCGATCTGGTGATCGACAAGGGCTCGCGGATCGTCGGCAATGTCGCGGGATTCATCGCCGGCGATACGCTCGATGTTGCCGGCGCGTCGATCACCAAGGAGCACTTCGCCGATGGCGTGCTCACCCTGTCCGGCAAGGGCGTGACCGACACGATCGCCCTGACCGGGCAACTGAACAGCAGCGAATTCACCCTCAGCAGCGACGGGATCGGCGGCACCGATGTCACGATCGGGCGCGAAATCGTCACCGGCAGCTACGGCTCCGGTTTCACCCTGAGCGCGTTGCAGACCAGTTTCACCGCCGCGGCGGATGTGACCGGCACGGAAGGCAGCGGCGTCTATGGTTCTGGAGCGCGGAACTGGACGGTGGTGAACCGGGGGATCATCGCCGATGCGGCGGGGACCGGGCTGCTGATCGGCGATCAGGGCACGCTCACCAACGCCGGCACGATCAGCGGCATGACTGGCGTGAACATCGGCGTCGGCACCATCGCCAATGCCGGTCTGATCACCGGCAGCACGACGGATGGGGTGTATCTGAGCTCCGGGCAGATCACCAACACGACCCACGGCACGATCAGCGGTAAATACGGCGTGTTCGTCGATAACGCGACGGTGGTGAATTCCGGCCTGATCGAGGGCGATCAAGCCACCGGCTACGGCGTGGTGGCGCTCGCCGGGACGATCGAGAACAAGGCGGGTGGGGTCATCACCGGGCATTACGGCGCCTACTCGATGAACGGCACGATCATCAACGCCGGCACGATCGAGGGCACCGCCGGGCTCGGCGTGGTGCTCGGCGCGAGTGCCAATACCATCGTGGTCGATCCGCACTCGACCATCATCGGCGCGATCCTCGGATTCTCGGCCAAGGATCAGCTGGATTTCGCCAAGACCAAACTCGACGCCGCCACCTTCGCCAATGGCTACCTCACGCTGTCGGAACACGGCAAAGTGGTGGTGACCTACGGCATGGTCGGACAGTTCACCGGCGATGAATTCGCGCTGGCGTCGGACGGGCACGGCGGCACCGATGTCACTCTGGGTGCTGCCACCGCGACCGGACTCTATAACGGGCTGACCCTGACCGCGGCCTACACATCGATCGCCCAGGGCGCGCAGGTCGCGAGCGCTTCGACCATCGCCGCGGTGTTCGGCTCGTCGCTGGCAAGCTGGACCGTGGTCAATGCCGGCGTGATCGTCGACACCACGACCGGCGATGG
>NZ_JBMFGY010000104.1:0-11015 GCF_049977125.1 Acidiphilium sp.
TGACGGTTCATGTGAACACTATTGGCGTATGGTTGGGCAAGCTCGGTCTGACCCGCTTGCAGCCGCGGCCCGTGCATCCGAAGAAAGATGCTGAGGCCGAGGCGAGTTTTAAAAAAACTTCTCCAGCCTGGTCCGCGAGGCCCTGCTGAACACGACTGCGGGTAAGGCGATCGAGATCTGGTTCCAGGACGAAGCGCGTGTCGGCCAACAAGGAACTCATGCCTACATCTGGGCTCCGAGTGGCTCACGACCGTTGATGGTGCGCGACAACCGCCGTGATTCTGCCTACATCTTTGGCGCGATCTGTCCACAACGCGGGGTCGGTGCCGGGCTGATTACGCCGGCGGTGAACACTGAACTCATGAACCTGCACCTCGCAGAAATCAGCACACAGGTGGCACCAGGCGCGCACGCCGTTGTTGTATGCGACGGTGCGGGTTGGCACCAACGGGGCGGCGAATTGCAGGTGCCGAGTAATATCACATTGTTAACCCTCCCTCCCTATAGTCCAGAACTAAACCCGATGGAGAACGTCTGGGACTATCTGAGACAAAACAAACTCTGTGCAATCGTGTGGGAAACCTATGATGAAATCATCGAAGCATGCAAAACCGCATGGAACTGGTTGATTGCCGATCCACAGCGCATCAATTCAATCGGATCACGCGATTGGGCAGTGTGTTGAACTCAACCGGGGATGGTATAAGGCGATGTGGCCCCCGAAAAATGAACCGGGGGCCAAGTTGAAGATCATCTCTTTTATCGTGATAATCGGAACGGAACATGAGCAAGACGAGTTGGAAGATTGACGCGGCGCTGAAGGAGAAAATCACCGCAGATTACTGCGCGAGCAGTCAATGGCGGCTAAGTTGGCGGCGAAATGTCAGGTTTATCCTAACCAGATTTTCTCCTAGAAAAGCCGCGACAGCATCCCATTCAATTTAACAGCTTATACAAATTACCTAATTTTCAGTTTTATAAACTTGTCTCTCTTTTTTGGCCATGCGTTTGATTACGGTGTTGACCTGCCGCGGATCGTAAAGCAGACGCTGAAACTCCTTCATCCCATATTTTGACATGGCGGATTTATTGTCCCGGTCATAGAACTGCGCAAAATGCGGGGTACTCGCTAGAATTGCAGCTTGTTGGCGGAGCAATGGATTGTGTGGCAGAGGCGCGTTTGCCACTACCGGTAACTCGCCGATGGCAGCAGCGAATTTACCCTGAATTTCAGGATTTTCGATGAATTCAAGGAATTTTATGGCATCAACTTTATTCTTGGCTTGGGCAGGGATTGCGAACATGTCGATCGGCGCGTCCTCACCTGGGCCGGCCTTCGAGTTGATAACTGGAAACTGGAAAAATCCGATATTTTTCTTCATATCTGGAGGGATTGCAGGGATCACGAAAGATCCGATCAATGACATCGCCGCCTTTCCGGTAAACATGAAGTTCTGCGCTTCCTGCCAGCGATAGGAAGTAGCGTTTGGGGTGAAATATCCATGTGAGATCAGATCAGCCCATTCGTGAAATACTTTTCGGACGCTGGGTGCATCGTACGAGATTTTACCTTGCATGAGTTTCTCATGCGCCTTGTATCCGTTGGTCCGCATATCGAGGTAGTCAAACCATCCCGCTGCTGGCCACAGGTCCTGGTCGCCCAAGGCGATCGGCGTCACCCCATGCTGTTTGAGGGTCGCACAGTCCACAAGAAATTCCTTCCATGTCTTCGGCACGGTCAGATGATATTTCGTAAATATATCCTTGCGATAATACATACCCCACATGTAATATGCCCACGGAACGCCCCATTGCTGTCCATCATAGGTGAGCTGTTGAGTTACGCCGGGCGCGAGCTTGTGGCTGAGATCCAGTTTGTCCCAAATTGAGGTGACTGGCGCGAACAGTTTTGGCTTAACGAATTTCAGCATCCGAACACCAGGATACCAATAGACAATATCCGGTGGATCTGCCGCCAACCAGTTGCGGATAGCTATCTTTTCATCGGCATTAGCGTAATTATTCACCTTTACGTGAATATCTGGATTTCCCTTTTCGAATGCGGCAACGACAGCATCGAATCCGGTTTGCTTTCCAGGTTGTTGTGGCACCATATTGATCGTCAGCGTGCTGGCCGATGCCGTGGCGGAGAGCAGAATGCCTGCAACAGTGCCAAGCAATGCGACTGTATAGTGTTTTCTCATCATTTCCTCCGTTTATCAGGTTAGCTCGATCCAGGCGGCAACGCCGGCGACTTCCAGATCAGCGCTGCCCAATAAGAATTGGATATTTTCCCTGAAGGGAATAGTCACGCGCTGGGGTCCGGCATTGAACGCGAAATGCAAATCACCCCGCCGTCTGATCCGTAGTCCCGTTGGCAATTGGCGGATAGGTACGGAGGCGCGCGTGGCCTGCCGGCGCAGCACAGAGTCCAGCAATACAGCATCCGGCCAGCCGGCGAGATAGGCGAAATCGCCAGCCTCCAGTAGCGCGGGGGCACCATCGGTCGTATATGCGGCGACGCTGGCAGTCCTGACACAAGCGTGTTCCCGCCAATGGGTGATCGCGCCTTCGATCGCTTCGCCATGAACACCGATCGTGACGCCGGTGCGCAGTGACTCGACCCGAGGGATCGAGAACCCCATGGCAGTGCCGAGATCGCCGGGCGCCAGCGTATCGGGGATCGCGAAATGTGCGGTTTTCGAGCCGGTACGCGGACCGAATAGAATCTGTGCGCCAGTTGCTCGCAACCGGTCGAGCCGAGAGCTATCAAGAATTGGCAGGCACGGAATCACGATGAGGCGATAGCCGGTGCCTTCGGCATCCGCACCGATGATGTCAACGTCCATGCCGAGCCCGCGGAGAGCGGTATATGTCTGGAAGATCAGCTCTCGATACCTGAAATTCTCACCGTGAGGCTGAATTTCGACCAACCAGTTGGATTCGTAATCAAACATCAGAGCCACGGCAGAGCGTTGAGTGCGCGTGTTGGACGGGATGGCGTGGAGTCGTGCAAAATCGTCGGAGAGAGAAGCGATTTCGTCGAAGCCGATATCAGGGCGGTCGTCTGGCAAACGTAGACCCGAATGCATCTGTTCCTGCGCGAAGGGGCATTGCCGCCAGCGGAAATAGGCAACAAAATCGGCTCCATGGGCGAAGGCTTCGAGCGTCCAGAACCGGACCATACCGGAAAGCGGTGCCGGATTGTGAGGTGCCCAGTTCACCGGGCCGGCCTGTTGCTCCATCACGCCGAATGAGGCGGTGCCAATCCCGCGATAGAGATCGTGGTGGAACGCCGCGATATCCGGGTGTCCGGTGCGGCACCATTGCTGCTTTTCCGCGTCTGGGAACTCGAAACTATCTAGAAACCCGAGCGGGTAACTGTCCCAGCCCACCACGTCGAGGTCTCTCGCCAGCGCCCGGTGGTCGTAGTCTGTGAAGAATCCCATTGTGTTGTGCACGAACTGGGCGCCGGGCGCATTGGGCCGGATCGCTTCGATCTGTGCGCGATTGAATCGTATTACCTGATCCGATGAAAACCGTCGCCAGTCGAGTCGGTGCGCCGGATTGGCCTCGGTCACTGTCGCGACCGGCGGCTCGATGGTCTCGAAATCCGGATATTCCATGCTCCAGAAGACATTGCCCCATGCAACATTGAGGGAATCGATACTGCCGTAGCGATTGGCCAGCCAGACTCGGAACGCAGCGATGGCGGCTGCGGAGTAACTGAGAACCGTGCCGTGGCAGCCATATTCGTTGTCGATCTGCCAGGTCGATATTGCGGGATGGCGGCCATAGCGTTCAGCCATCGCGGCGGCGATCCGGCAGGCTTCCGTGCGGTAAATGTCACTGGAAAAACAGTAATGTCGGCGTGAGCCGAAACCCCGCAGCCGCCCATCTGTACCGACTGCGAGGATGGAGGGTGCGTCGCGAATCAGCCAACGCGGTGGGGTGGCGCTGGGCGTACCGAGTACGATGGCAAGCCCGGCATCAGCAAGCGTATTGATCGCGCGATCCAGCCAGTCCCACACGAACCTGCCACGGACTGGCTCAATCCGGCTCCACGCGAACTCGCCAATCCGCACGAGCGAGAGGCCGAGATCCCGCATACGTGTCGCGTCCTGTGCCCACATCTGCTCAGGCCAGTGTTCCGGATAATAACAGACTCCAAGTTTCATGAGTATCCGGCTCCTAACGTATAATATGGATCAGCACCGCCGACTCCGGCGCCAGATTGGGTAGTTGCACCCCGCATGCTGCCAGCGCGGCGCCGGACAAGCTTATCGTCTCGCCATCGATGAATTTGGTCGTTGCCCGCATCTGTCGGCTGTGATGATCGGTTCGCTCGATGATACGGACCGAATAGCGACTACCCGGATCGAGCCCTGTGATTCGCAGCGGCGGAGTGATGATGGCGGAAGAAGTGGTGACCCGGGCACAGCACACCAAAGCTTCGCCACGATCCTGCGCGATCACGCCATTGGCGACCATACCGGGATCGTCCGGCTCAAGCCGGACCGATACCCCGCCGTGCAGCAACGGCCGATAGTGCTTGTAGCGGGCGATCCAACGCGCAAGCAGGGTGCGGTCCGCTTCGCTGAGCGCCGTGACATCTAGTTCCAGTCCGAAATGCCCGAACAATGCAATTGCCGCCTGAAAACCGAAATCGAGTTTGCGACCGGTCGTATGGGCCGGGCTTGGGCCGATATGTGCGCCCATGATCTCGGGCGGTAGATATAGGCCAAATCCCCGTAAAATTGCGATCCGTTCAAGCGCATCGTTGCAATCTGATGGCCATACGCGATGGGTGCGCTGAAGGATGCCGAGATCCGCGCGTGCGCCACCAGAAGCGCAGCTTTCAATTTCCACTGTCGGATGTCGGCTGCGCAACTCGTCGATCAAGCGGTATACGCCACGGGTCTGCCGGTCGACTGAAGCGACGCCGTGATGCCCAGGGGCGGTGAGATCGCGGTTCATATCCCATTTCAAATATGCAATTTCATTTTTTGTTAGCAGCTGGTCCAACGCTGCGAGCAGATAGGTGAATACCTCGGGTCGGGCGAGGTCGAGCACATATTGATGCCGACCAGTGATCGGCGAGCGTCCTGGCTGATGCAGTATCCAGTCCGGGTGTGCGCGGAACAGCTCACTATCGGGATTGACCATCTCTGGCTCGACCCAAAGCCCGAAGTCCATCCCGAGCCCGTGAACGTGACTGATCAGAGGGGTCAGACCGTCGGGGTATTTAGAGGGATCTGGTACCCAGTCTCCGAGCGCACGGTGATCGTCACTCCGGTTCAGAAACCAGCCATCGTCGAGAATGAACCGCTCGACGCCGATGGCTGCGGCAGAATCGGCCAGACGTTTCAGGATCGGTATGTCATGATCAAAATACACGGCCTCCCAAGTATTGAGATGGACTTTTCGCGGTCCGTTCATCTGTGGCAGAATATACGTCCGGGTGAAGCGGTGCCAGTTTGCGCTATAGCCGCCGAGCCCGGCCGTCGAGCAGGTGGTAAAGGCCTTCGGTGCGTCGAATCCTGCTCCAGGAGCAAGTATGATTTCACCTGGCAGGAACAGTGCGCCGCAATGCAGCACCCGTCGCCCATCGGCCAAGCGATCAAGCAGGATCCGATGATTGCCGCTCCATGCGAGAGCGGCGCCCATCAACAATCCATCGGTTTCGGAAAACCCGACACTTCCCAGCGTCAGGGCCGGGACGTTCTGGTGTGAGGTACGCCCCGTTCGGTTTTCTGCAAGCCATGACCGCACCGGCAGTTCTGTACGGTCAAGTACGAATTCGCGGCACCAACGGCCACCGCTCGCGATCAGCTCTGCTATCCGGCCAGGCACCGGCACAATAATCGAGGCGCACCAATCGAGTTGCAGCGGCGTGCTGCCTGTGTTCGTGATATGGGTTGTAGCTTCCAACACGTCGCAGTCTGGATAAATCCGATAAGCCAGCGTCACGGCAACGCCTGCCGGCTCATCCGCGAGATCGAGGGTGATCTCGACATCGGTGTGTCTCCGGTCATGAACCCGCAGATCGGTCAGGAAATCCTGCCCTGCCCGGTGCAGTGCAAGTCCAGGATGACCGGAATATCCTCGCCCGGCGTCCGCCATCAGGCCGATCGGGGCTTCGCACTCCAGGCCGGCGTGGGGCGTGGGGCGGGTCAACCCTTCCGCTAACGCGCCTGCAATCTCATCGGTTGGCAGGATTTCGCCCCAGTGCAACACCCGGGGGATTCCATCGTCGATCGCAATAATCAAGGTGGAGTGAAGGCTATCTAAGCGCAGAAATTCGTTCATCGCCCTATCCTTTTGATGCGCCGAGCGTCAGCCCGGCGATGAAATGTTTCTGCATCGCGAAGAACATCATTACCGGGGGAAGGGCCGCTATGATCGCAGCGGCCGAGACCAGCTGCCATGATGAAATAAACTGACCCTCAAGCGTCTGGAGCGCCGTGGTCACCGGGCGCACATCGTTGCCCTGGACCAGAACCAGTGCCCAGAAATAGTCGTTCCAGACGAACGTGAAGAGCAACACTGAAAGCGCCGCTATCGCCGGGCGGACTAGCGGCAGGATAATATGGCGGAAAATGTTCCAGTCCGACACGCCATCAACCCGCGCGGCCTCCAGTAGATCGTCCGGTAGTACCGCGATGAAATTCCGCATGAAAAAGATCGCGAAACCGCTCTGGAAGGCTATATGAAACAGGATCAGGGCACCAAAGCTATTGTAGAGGCCGAATTCCAGCGAAAATGTCCGCACTGGAACCATCAGCACCTGATACGGTACAAAATTACCGCCGACGAAAATCGCCAGTAGCAGGGTGTTGCCGCGGAATCGGTATTTCGCAAGCGCGAAGCCCGCGAGGGTTGCCAGCGTAATGGCGCCGGCCACGGACGGGATCGTTATGATCAGACTGTTCAGAAGATAACGGCCCATGTCGGATTGCTGGAACACCGAGACATAATTGAAGACATCCAGCTCGTGCGGCCATGTCCAGTAATGGCCGGCATTGATCGCCGCGAGTGTGCGCAGCGATGTTAACAGAACTGCGAACAGTGGAAGCAACCAGATGACGAGCATCACAGTGACGCCGGAGGCATAGGCAGTTCGAATGCCGCGCTGTTGGGGCCGGATTGGTTTCGGATACATCAGCGCGCCACATCTCTCAGGATACGCCAAAGAAAGAAGGCAATGAAAATCGCCATGATCCCGAACAGGACCACGCCGATCGCCGCGCCGTAACCGAGCCTGAAATTACCTATCGCCTGCTGATACATCAGCCACGCTAGCACGGAGGAACTACCGAACGGGCCGCCAGATGTCATTATCGCCACGAGATCGAAACTACGGAGTGAGCCGATCACGGTGACAACGAGTGCTATGAAAGTCGCCGGGCGAAGCTGCGGTAGCACCACGTTCCACAGCAAGGGCCAACCGCGGGCACCGTCGAGCCGGCCGGCTTCGATCAGTTCGGGGTTGAGATTGTTCAGCCCCGTAAGATACAGGATCATGCAGTATGCGGTTTGTGGCCACAGACCGGC
Organism: Acidiphilium sp.; assembly: GCF_049977125.1. Lineage (NCBI taxonomy): Bacteria > Pseudomonadati > Pseudomonadota > Alphaproteobacteria > Acetobacterales > Acidocellaceae > Acidiphilium > Acidiphilium sp. Next base: position 7,555 of record NZ_JBMFGY010000104.1, read on the forward strand.
GGCGATGATGCCGAAGGTGACTATATGCGGGTTTGACAGGATTGCGACTCCGTGCACGCCGATGTGATTGAGCAGCACGTTCAGCAATCCGCCGTCTGGCTGGTAGAACCAGGAAAAAACGAGGCCGATCACGACCTGCGAAAGAACGAAAGGAAAGAAGAACAGTGTTTTCGCGAGTCGCATTCCCAGAATTTTCTGATTCAGAACGAGTGCCGCGAGTAGGCCAAAGACCGGGGCCAGCAGCATCAGGATCAACCAGAGAATATTGTTGACAATGGAACGCCAGAACGAGTTGCTTTCGAACAATTCTCGGTAATTATGTAGTCCGACGTACCGGGCCTTGCTCATCCCATTCCAATGATAGACGCTGATGATTAAACTGTCGGCGATCGGCCATAAAACCCATATACTGAACATAACCAGCGCTGGGGCAATGAAAATATAAGGGATTGACTGCTGTCGCCAGCGCCCGGGACTGATATAAGACCGCGACATTTCCCCTCAAATCTTTCGCCTGCTCTCAAGATCATCACTAATATATGACAATCTTCGCATACAACGAATTTCCATATTATGGAATTGTGTTCTGTGATCATAATCGGTCGTCGGACGAACACTGTCAAGCGGCCGAATTTACCCGATAGGATCGGGCGTCATCGTGCGCAAACTTTTACGCAGCCGTTTCAGAGATAACCATCGTCAGTCGCTTTCCCAACACGTCAAATCGCGGCTATGGTGTCATCTGGTACACTGCGCTTGCACTGAAACTTTATCAAAACGCGACAATCGCATGAACGTCGCGCTGCTCCTGTTACGAGGCGGGCAGGCTGTATAACTGAACAAAGTACCGGGTCTGCCTGGATTGCAGAACGGACGATGGAAAAAATGGAGGGAACAATGGACGCAGAAACGACAACAATCGAGTCCAGCACGAACCGGCAGCAGCAGTTGGCGCGGCGATGGATCGACGGTTTCAACGCTGCGCTCGCTTCGGGCGATGCCGAGGCGGTGTCGCAACTTTTCGCCCCGATCAGCTTTTGGCGCGACTTGGTGGCCTTTACCTGGAACATCAAGACCGTGGAGAACCGGGAAGGTGTGCGGGACATGCTCGCGGCAACACGGGATGACGCCCGACCAGTCGTCTTTTCGCTCGCCGAGCCGGCATCGGAGGCCAATGGCATCATCGAGGCCTGGCTGACCTTCGAGACGAAAGTCGGTCGCGGTGAGGGGCTGGTTCGTCTGCGCGATGGGCTCGCATGGACGCTGCTGACCGCACTTTCCGAACTCAAAGGGCATGAAGAGCCGAAGGGGCCCCGCCGACCGCTGGGCGCCGAGCACGGCGTCATACGCGGCCGCAAGAGCTGGGCCGAACGCCAGGCGGATGAGGCGCGTACCATCGGGTTCGAAACCCAGCCTTACGTGCTCGTCATCGGTGGCGGTCAGGGCGGAATCGCGCTGGGGGCGCGGCTGCGCCAGCTCGGTGTCCCGTCGGTCGTGATCGATCGGCACGAGCGCGCGGGCGATCAATGGCGCAAAAGGTACAAATCCCTCTGTTTGCACGATCCCGTCTGGTACGATCACCTGCCGTACATCGACTTCCCGGCAAACTGGCCGGTATTCTCGCCAAAAGACAAGATCGGCGACTGGCTCGAGATGTACACCAAGGTCATGGACATCAATTACTGGGTCAGCACGACCGCGAAAAGCGCCGTCTATGACAAGGACCACAGCACGTGGCGCGTGATCGTCGATCGCCATGGCGAGACCCTCGAACTGCGGCCAACACATCTGGTTCTTGCGACGGGCATGTCCGGGAAACCCCATATTCCAGCTTTCAGGGGGATCGAGCGGTTTCGAGGCGAGCAGCATCACAGCTCACAGCATCCGGGACCTGATGCATACGCGGGCAAGAGAGTTGTTGTCATTGGATCGAACAACTCGGCGCACGACATCTGTGCAGCGTTATGGGAGCACGGCGCCGACGTGACGATGGTGCAGCGATCGAGCACACACATCGTGCGCTCCAACTCGCTCATGGAAATCGGGCTCGGAGATCTTTATTCCGAGCGTGCTGTCGATCGCGGCGTCACGACACATCGCGCCGATATGATCTTTGCATCGCTGCCGTACCGGATCATGCACGAGTTTCAACGTCCGGTCTACGACGCCATTCGTGAGAGAGACGCCGATTTCTACGCGGCTCTGCGGAAGGTGGGTTTCATGCTGGATTTTGGCGCTGACGATTCGGGCTTGTTCATGAAATATCTGCGTCGCGGCTCGGGATATTACATCGATGTCGGCGCATCCGATCTCGTGATCGACGCCAGTATCAAGCTCAAGAGCGGCGTCCCCGTCGAGGAGATCACCGAAACGGGTGTGCGCATGGCGGACGGGGTCGAACTGCCGGCTGACCTCATCGTATATGCGACCGGCTATGGGTCAATGAACGGATGGGCGGCCGACCTGATCAGCCAGGACGTGGCGGACCGGGTTGGTAAGGTCTGGGGACTCGGTTCCGATACGCCGAAGGATCCCGGGCCGTGGGAAGGCGAACAGCGAAACATGTGGAAGCCGACCCAGCAGGAAAATCTCTGGTTTCACGGGGGTAACCTGCATCAGTCACGGCATTACTCGCTCTATCTCGCCTTGCAGCTCAAGGCGCGGCAGATCGGGCTTGCAACCCCTGTCTACGGCCTGCAGGAGGTCCATCATCTGACCTGATGTTCGAGTGCATGTCTGACCGGGCCGAACGATGCAGGCGCCATCGACAGACGCCGCAACCCGGCCCGGACCAGGTCTTGTGCGATGCCGGGATCCCCGGCCGCCTCGCCGCAGAATGAAAGCGGCATCCCGGCTGTGAGTTTTCCTTATAGGGCTCTGCCTCAATTCGTGTGATCGTGGTGCTGCTTGACGGCTCAGACGGAGCCTGGGCCGATGTGGCATGATCAAAAATGCAAAATGGGCGCTTGGATCTGGCCACGAGCTCTTGGGGTCGGAGTGCCGCGACGGGCGCTGGACGGTCTCGGCCGTGGGGCAGGGGAGCGCTCGTTGTCCCGGATGTGATGTGCGATCTAGCTGGCGTCACGGTTGGCACGTTCGCCTTCTGCAGGACCTGCCGGCTCAGGGGACGCCGGTCACGCTGCGAGTGCGCCTTTTACGATGGCGATGTCAGAACCAAGGGTGCGCGCGTAAGACGTTCAGCGACCGGCTTCCCCAAATCGCCCTAACGTCTGCTCGAAGGACCTGCCGGGTGGCCGATTTGACTAGGCTTTTCGGCCACCTCGCCGTCAGTCGTCCGGCGGAGCGCTTGATGGCTAGCCTGGGGCTGCCACAGAGTGATGACTCGATATTGCGCCATCTCAAGCGCCATGCTGGCGCGCCCGCCGAGGTAGCAACGGTGCGGGTAGTCGGGATAGATGACTGGGCTTGGCAGAAGGGGTTCAGATACGGGACGATCATGG
>NZ_JBMFGY010000105.1:0-1909 GCF_049977125.1 Acidiphilium sp.
GCTGGCAGACATCGTGGCGCAGGCCGCGGATGATGGCGGCGAAGCGGTCGGTCAGAGAGGGAACAGTCGGTGCATGTGTCACACCTGCATATCAGCATGGGGGGTGGGGGGTGAGAAAGAAGAAAGGGAAGGGAAGGCTGCTTTTTTGAAAAAAAGCAGCAAAAAACTTCTGGTCGTTGGGGTACGGGTGGTTGCGAGGGCACGGGCCTGGAGTCGGAGAGTTTTTGGTGCTTTTTTGCAAAAAAGAACCGCCTTCTGCTCGCTCGACAAAGGACCGCCATGACCACCCTGCCGCCCGGCGCCATCGACGCCGCAACCGCCGCCGCTGATGCGGCCGGTGCCGTCATCCGCCCCTATTTTCGCGCCGGCCTCACCGCCGACGACAAATCCGACGACAGCCCGGTGACTCTGGCCGACCGCGCCGCCGAACAGGCGATCCGCGCGATCATGACCGCGCGGTTCCCCCAGTTCGGCGTGATCGGCGAGGAGTTCGGCGACCAGCGGCAGGGGCGCTACAATTGGGTGATCGACCCGATCGATGGCACGCGCGAATTCATCACCGGCCGGCCCACTTTCGTCACCCTGATCGCGCTGGTCGAGGACGGTGTGCCGATCCTTGGCCTGATCGACCAGCCGGTGATCGGCGAACGCTGGCTGGCCGCCGAGGGCAGGCTCGATTTCACCAGCCGCCTTGGCGGGCGCACCGGCTGCCGCAAGCGAACCGCGTTGGCTGAGGCGGAACTCTCCTGCACCGGCCCGGAATGGTTCGACGCGTCGCAGCTCGCCGCCTTCCATCGGCTCGAAGCCGCCTGCCGCCGCGCCTCCTGGGGGGATGACGCCTACGCCGCCGGGCTTGTTGCCCTGGGCGAGATCGATGTGATCGCCGAAGCCGGCCACAAACCCTGGGACTGGGCCGCCTCGGTGCCGATCGTGATGGCGGCGGGAGGGGCGATGTGCGACTGGTCCGGCAACCCGCTGCGCCTCGACGCTGTGCATGACGGCACCGTGCTGATCCTGGGCGATCCCGCGCTGCGAACCGCCGCGCTGATCGCGCTGCGGGGTGAACCATGCTGATCGCGCATCTGTCCGACCTTCATATTCGCCCGTTCGGCCTGCCGGCCAACCGGGTGGTTGAAACCAACATGATGGCTGAACGCGCGGTTCGCCAGCTTGCGAGGCTTGCGCCGGCGGCCGTGGTTATCACCGGCGATCTGACCGATTCCGGCGAGATCGAGGAATATGCCGAGCTGCGGCGCCTGCTCGAGGGGCGGCTGGGATGTCCGATCTATGTGGTGCCGGGCAATCATGACCACCGGGGGCATTGCCGCACGGCACTTGCGACCTGGCCCGGGGTGACGTGCGACCCCGCGTTCGTGCAGTACACCGCCGATATCGGCGACCTGCGGCTGATCATGCTCGACAGCGTGGTTCCCGGTGCCGGGCATGGCGAATTATGCCCACGACGCCTTGCATTCCTCGAAGCGGCACTGATGGCGGCAGCGGATCGGCCGGTGCTGATCGGCTTGCATCATCCGCCGCTGATGACCGGGATCGCCGCGATGGACGCGATCGCCCTGCGCGCGCCGGAGGCGTTTCTTGCGCTGGTCGGCCGGCATTCCCAGGTCAAGGCGGTGCTGTGCGGGCATCATCATCGGGTGATCATCGGCCAGCACGGCGGGGCGATGCTGCTGGCGGCACCCGCGGTCGGCGGGCATCAGAGCGAATTGACCTTCGAGGCTGACGCACGGGCGTATTTTCATCTCGAGCCGGGCGGCTATTTCGTGCTGCGCTGGGACAGGCCGCAGGGGCTGACAGCGACTCTCGCAACGATCGGCGATTTTCCGGGACCGTTTCCGTTCACCGTCGAACCCGGTTATCCGGGTCGCCCCGCTGATCAGGTGGGATGATC
>NZ_JBMFGY010000105.1:2009-9275 GCF_049977125.1 Acidiphilium sp.
GATGGAATGAGCGGGCGCCATGATCTGGTGCGATCGGGTATTGCCGAAATACCGCTACGGATCGGCTTGCGTCTCTGATATAGGGGAGGGGCTGGTTCTTTTTTCGACAATTTGATCATTATGGAGACTGGGCATGGGGACGCCGCCAAAACCGGCCGCGCGACGGTCCGAGATCAGGCCGCTTTCGGTCGGATTGTTGCTCGCGCAGGATTTCACGCTCTCGGCGTTCTCGCTCTTCGTCGATACGTTGCGCCTCGCCGCCGATGAATCCGATTATTCCCGGCCGATTCACTGCCGCTGGACCGTCATGGCCGAGACCGATGCGCCGATCCGTTCCAGCTGCGGTGTTGAAATCCTGCCCGGCAGCGGTCTGACCGACCCGGCGCTATTCGACTATGTCGTTGTGGTCGGGGGCATTCTGCACAATCATCCCAGGGCCAACACGACGCTCTACGCCTATCTGCACCGTGCCGCGGCGGCGGGGGTCAAGCTCATCGGTATTTGCACCGGCAGTTTCATCCTCTGCCGCGCCGGGTTGATGGAGGGCCGCCGCGTCTGCGTCAGCTGGCTGCACTATCAGGATTTCCGGGATGAATTTCCTGACCATGCCGTGATCGGTGACCGGTTCTTCGAGATTGACGGTGACCGGATCACCTGCGCCGGCGGCGCCGGTGCCGCCGATCTTGCCGCTGCCCTGGTCGAACGCCATCTGGGCAGCCGCCTCGCGCAGAAACCGCATCAGGTTCTGCTGTTGACGCCGATGCGCGGCAGCGAGGGCGTGCAGCCGCATCCGCCGATGGCGCATGAGGTCTCGGATGAGCAGGTGCGCCGCGCGCTTCTGATGATGGAACAGAATCTGGGCAATCCGCTGCCGATCGCCCTCATCGCGCAACGGCTGAGCCTTTCGACCCGTCAGCTCGAACGCCGGTTCGATGCCGCACTCGGACGGGGCCCGGCCGACCTCTACCGCGAGTTGCGCCTGCGCTACGCGCGTTGGCTGCTCGAAACCACGACGCGCTCGGTCACCGATATCGCGCTCGACGCCGGGTTTTCCGATTGCGCCCATTTCTCGCGCCAGTTCAAAGCCCTGCATGGCCTGGCACCCTCGCTCGCGCGCCCTTCCCTGCGGCGCGAGACCCTGCCCGCGCCCCAGGTTTTAACCCTTGCCGATTACGACCGCGCCGTTACCGGCAACAGCGAATGTGCCGGACTCCGGCCGTATTGAGACGATCGATCTGACGGAAGCCGCTTCCAGCCAGATGCCCCGTGGCGCTCACAACCGCCGATAGGTCAATACCAGCACATCGCGGAACGCCGGCAGCGCCGGATCGACCGGCACAACCGGGGTCACGCCGTGGAAGACGCGCCGGTCGTCGACCAAAGCGGCGTCGCGCGGGTGGTTCAGCGTGAAGCTGCCGAGCGCATGGCCACCGAGGTCGTGGATCGTCGTGGTGCCCTGTTCGATGTTGGTCCGCCGCACCATCAGCACCAGAACGAAATCCACACCGTCGCGGTGCATGCCTTCGGGCGTTGGCAGCCCGGCGCCATCCGGGCCGGTTTCGATGCGGAACTGGTGCGCCTCGATCCGCCACGCGACCATGCCGGTCTGTTCCTCGAACAGCGCGCGGGTGAATTCGAGCAGGGTGCTGAAGGTCGGCGCTGCGGCGACGCCAGGATCGATCGGCTCGAACCACCGCTCCACGCCGCCGTTCAGCGCGTTGTAGTCGCGGGCCTGATAATGCGGCTGGTGCGGCTCGCGCCGGATGATTTGTCCCGGTGCCGCGCTGAACACACCGAACCGCCGGCGCCGATAACGCCCGCCATCCGCCATGTAGGTGTCGACCGGCATGCCGTTCCAGCTGGCGGCGAACTCATCCCACGCGTTCGGCGCGATCGCGACCGGGGGCAGCATCGCGTCGATCGCGGCACCGGCGACGAAGGCGAAGCCCTCTTCCTGCAGTTGCCCGGCGAGGTGATGCTGTCTGCTGATGATGTCCATGATCGGCACATCTAGCACGATCCGGCGGGAATTGAACCGTGGCTGGGACCAACTCAGCCATTCGTGTCATCAGGGGAAGGTTCGGCATGATCGGCGCCCGCCCGCGGCTTCGCGGTGCCGAAGGCGGCACGGAATTCGGCGGGGTCGATGGTGATTTTCTGGTAGTTGTAGGGCAGCTCGATCCCCTCGGCATCGAAGCGGATCTTGATGCGCCGGTTGAATTCGCGCCGCACGGCATATTGCTTGCCGGCCGGGGTCTTGATCCGTCCGACGATGGTGACCGCTGAGGCGCCGAACTGATCCAGCCCCCACAGCTCCAGATCATTGCTGATCTGCGCCGCCCAGGTCGGTTCCGCGCGCATGGCCTCGAAAATCTCGTGGATCACCGCCTGCACATGATCGACATCCTCGCCATAGCCGACGCCGATGTCGATCGGCGCATAGCCGAAATCGCGCGAGGCGTTGGCGACGGTGGTGACCGAGCTGAACGGGATGATGTTCAGCGATCCGTCGCCTCCGCGCAGCCGTATCGTGCGGATCGACAGTTTCTCGACCGTGCCGGAAACGCCGGCGAGCGTGACCCAGTCGCCCACCTGCATCGCATCCTCAAGGAGGAGGAACAGCCCGGTGATAATGTCCTGCACCAGTTTTTGCGATCCGAACCCGATCGCCAGACCGAAGATCGAAAGCCCGCCCAGCAGAAGCGTGACGTTCATTCCGATCGCACTCAACACCACGAGGGCGACGATGACCACGATGAGCACCAGAAGTGCCGAACGCAGCATCGGCAGCAGGGTCCGGTAGCGCGCCGCCCGCCCCGGCCGGCCCTGGCGGACCAGACGTTCGGCCTGCCCCTCCATCGCGGTGTTGATGATTTCCCACACGATCAGCCCGATCAGCGCGGCGAGGCCGATGGTCACCGCCGCCGAGACGATCCTCTGGCCGATCGCGGTGGCGGCGAACCAGTCGAGCACGCCGACGCCCCAGAGCTGCAGAATGACCAGAACCGCGATCGCCCCGAGGATCGCGCTGATCACCATTTTGAACACCGGCAGATACAGCCGCGCCCGGGCGTGCAGACCGGGATAATCGGCGCGCCACGGCACCCCGTCGTCGAACGCCGCCTCGAGCCCGTGGGCCAGCCAGGCGGAAAGACTGCGCGCCGCCGCCGCGACCACGGCGAACACCACGACGATCCGCAACATGATGACAAAGGCGTTGGGCACCCCGATCGCCCAGGCGACCCAGAGCGCCACGATGTAGAACAGCGCCAGAATATGCCACGACCGCGCCAGACCCGCGCGCATCGCGCCGAGCACGCCGCCCTGCGCGATCGCCCCATGACGGTCGCCACGAATGATCGCGGCCACCGGCTTGCGCGCCTGCAACACCATGATCGCGGCCATGACATGCACGATCAGCGACAGCAGCTTGATCAGCACCGCGCTGGCCGCGGCGTATAATCCGAACAATCCACCCGTCGTGATGGCGGCATAGCCGAACGCGATCACCACGATGATCCGGCGCAACCAGGTGACCAGCCACGCCGCCCGCCGGTCCGTGGTGCGGATCAGCCGGATGTCGCGCGCCTGCGGGGCCAATAAAAACCGCGCCACCTCGAGCACCAGGCGGCAGGCGATGTAGGCGGTCAGCACCGCGATGGTGACCAGCCTGGCCACACGGGCATCCGCAAGTCCGCCGGACAGCCAGATGAAACCGATCAGCGCGAATACCAGAACCGGCACCAGCGACAACGCGAAATGCCCGAGGGCATAGGGCAGACGGGCAAACCAGCGGCGCAGCGAGCGCCGGCGCGGCCGCTGCTCGGACTCACCCGCCTCGGCGGCGGCCAGCCCGGCCTCTTGCGCGATGTCGGCGCTGCGCAGCCGTGCCGCGCGCTTCAAAACATTGCGCCGCGGACCGCGCAGCCCATAAATCGCCAGAGATTCACCGGCCAGCGCCGTCGCCAACACCGCAGCCAGCCACCCGGCGGCGTGGATCACGGTCTGGCGCAGCCATGCGTCGGTCGCAACGAACACCAGCCAGTGCCAGACCAGCCGCACATCGGTCGCCTCGGACAATGCCCCACCGATCTCGCCGAGAATGCGCCGCGTGTTGACCTCGACCCGCTGGAGCAGCCCCAGCCCGAGTCCGGGCGCCGCGGTCGCGGTGCCGGCGATGGCGGGGGATTTCATGGCCTCCAGAGTCGCGATCAGCGCGGTTCGTTCCGCCGGATTGTTCAGAGTCGCGATCGCCGCGTTCAGCTGTGCCGGGGTCAGCGCGGCGGGCGCGGGCGGCGCGGCGGGCGGTTTTGCGGCCGGCTTGCCCGTCAGCTCGGCCAGCGGATTGACCGCTGCCCGCGCGCCCGGCGCCACGGCGGCCAATCCGGCGAGAGCGTAAAGCACGATCAGCAGGGAACGAAACCGGCGCATCCGCCTTCTCAAAGCGTCCCGCCGCGCGATGTCAACCGCGACGCGCCCCCTACCATCAACGGTGATTGCCCTCTATAACGCGCGAATGCGTGATTTTCTGATCATCCTGCTGGGGTTGGACATGATCGCCGTGGTCGCTGTTCTGCTCACCGGCGCGATCGGCATGACCACCGGCGCCGACCCGCGCCGCCAGAACCGCCTGATGCGCTGGCGCGTTGGTCTTCAGGCCCTGGCCGTGGCCCTGGTTGTCGTGCTCATCCTTTACAGCCGGAACTGAGCATGGCGACCCCGCGGGCCGTGCTGTTCGACGTGTTCGGCACGTTGGTCGACTGGCGCGGCAGCGTCATTGCCGGTCTGTCCGCCTTCGGCGCCGCCCGCGCCATCACGGCGGACTGGGCTGAAATCGCGGATAGCTGGCGCCGCGCCTACCGGCCTTCGATGGATCGGGTGCGCCGCGGTGCGGTGCCATGGACCCTGCTCGACGATTTGCACCGCGACGCCCTGATGGACATCGCCCGCCGCCATGGCATCGGACCCCTCGACGACGAGGATTGCACGCAACTCGTGCAGCTCTGGCACCGGCTGGTCTCCTGGCCCGATGTGGTTTCCGGCCTTGATCGGATCAAACGAATCGCCATCATCGGCCCGTTGTCGAACGGACATCTGGCCCTTCAGGTCGCCCTCGCCAAACGCAACGGTTTCGCCTGGGACGTGACCTTCGGTTCAGATTTGTTCCGCCACTACAAACCCGACCCCGAAGTCTACCTCGGCGCGTGCGACCTTCTCGCGCTGCCTCCCGATCAGGTGATGCTCGCCGCTGCCCATAACGACGATCTTGCGGCGGCCGCCAGCTTCGGGCTGCAAACCGCTTTTATCGCCCGTCCCGCCGAGCACGGCCCCGCGACCGGCGATCGCGCCAAACCATCCGGCCCGTGGACCTTCATCGCCAGCTCGGTCGATGACCTCGCCGCCCAGCTCGGGGCCTGACCGGTTTCAACCCTCGTCGCGCAGGTGGCGGCGCATGAGGTGTTCGATGCTGGTGGCGAGGCTGGTCTGTCCGGCCAACAGGGTGGTGACGGCTTCGGTGATCGGCATGGTGCAGCCGACCGATCGGGCGCGGGCGAGCAGGGCGGGCGCGGTTTCGATGCCTTCGACCACGCTGTCATCGGTGGCCTCATTGGGGGTTGGCGCCGGTTGGCCGCGACCGAGCGCAAGGCCGGCGCGGTAATTGCGGCTGGCGTTGCCGGTCGCGGTCAGGATCAGGTCGCCCAATCCGGCAAGGCCGGCGATGGTCTCGGCTGATCCGCCGAGGGCCACGGCCAGGCGCGCGATTTCGGCGAGGCCGCGCGTCACCAGGGCGGCGCGGGCGTTTTCGCCCAAGCCGGCGCCGATGACCGCGCCGGCGGCGAGGGCGATGACGTTTTTGGCGGCACCGCCGAGGGCGGCCCCGATCAGGTCGGCGCTGCCGTAGAGGCGGAACTGCGGGGTGGCCAGCGCGGCGATCAGACGGTGCCGTTCCGGTGCCGCCGCCATGGCGAGCACGGCGGCGGCGGGCTGGCAGGCGGCAATTTCATGGGCGAAGTTCGGCCCGGTGAGGAGCGCGACCGGATGGTCGATGCCGCTCCGCGCGATAATTTCCGGGCCGAGCAGAGCGGTGCCGCGTTCGACACCCTTGCAACACAGCACGATGGTGCCGTCGCCGGGCGGCAGTCGTGACAGGGTTTCGCGCAGATGCTGAAACGGCGGGCAGAGCAGCGTGATCGGGGCGTGCGGCGGATCGGCCGCAATATCGAGCGTTGCCGGCAGCGTGAAACCGGGCAGACGTGGATTGATCCGTGCCGTGCGCAGCCGAGCCGCCCTTGCCGCATCGCGCGCGACCAAGACGGTGCGCCGTCCCTGTGTCGCGTAGATCATGGCCAACGCCGTGCCCCATGCGCCGGTGCCGATGATCACGATCTCCGCTTTACTCATCGGCCAGCCTTACTCATCGGCCAGCCGCGTCAGGCTTGCCGCGCCATCGGGCTCACTCAGCGCGGTGCTTAGTGCCGCGAGCACCGGCCGGGCGGCGGCCTCGAAGCCATAGGGCGGGTTGATGATCAGCAGCCCGCAGCCGTTCAGCCTTGCGGGATCGAGCGGTGCGCGGAACAGCACTTCGCAGGTGATGACGTCAGCGACGTGCCGCGCCGCCAGATCGGCGAAAAACCCTCGCACTGGCGCGCGGCTCTTCACGGGATACCAGCTCGCAAAAACCCCGGCGGGAAATTTCAGCGTGGCGGCTTGGAGTGCCGCGGCGAGCGTTGCGAATTCATCGACACGTTCGAACGGGGGATCGATCAGTACGAGCGCGCGGCGTTCGGCGGGCGGCAGCAGCGCGGTCAACGCCTCATAGCCATCGCGCCGATGCACCTGCACCTGGGGGTCACGGCCAAAGCGATGTTTCAGCGTCGCCGCATCATCGGGGTGAAGTTCGCATAAGGCGAGCCGGTCCTGCGGCCGTAGCAGCCGGCGGATCAGCGAGGGCGATCCCGGATACTGATCAGCCGGGCCGCTCAGCGCGACGAAATCGGCCAGCGCAGCCGGTGGATCGTCGCGCAACCGCCCGATTCCGCACCGCCATTCGCCGGTTTTATTGGCTTCGACGCCGGTCAGATCATAGGAGCCGATCCCGGCGTGGGTGTCGAGCACGAACAATGGTTTCGGCTTGGCGGTCATGGCGCGCACCAGAAGCACGAGCAGCGCGTGCTTGACGCAGTCGGCGGCGTTGCCGGCATGATAGGCGTGGCGATAATTCATCGGACCGACTGATACCCACAGCCGCCCGCCGACGCCAGACCA
>NZ_JBMFGY010000105.1:9375-10992 GCF_049977125.1 Acidiphilium sp.
GGCGATAATTCATCGGACCGACTGATACCCACAGCCGCCCGCCGACGCCAGACCACGCGCCCGGCCGCATCAGGCCGCTTGATGGCGTTGTCCGGTTGTTTGGATGCAGCGGGACCCGGTCGATCAGGCGGCCAGTTCAAGATTTCGCTGACGCCCGGCTTGCATGATTCGGTCTCCTAAACCAGTCTGATAACTTCTGATGATTATTGAGCAGATCGGGGACGGTATGGCGGTGGAGAGTAACTATCGGATCAATGGCAAACGCCTTTGGACCACGCTCATGGCGATGGCCGAAATCGGTGCGACCCCCAAGGGAGGGGTCAATCGTGTGGCTCTTACCGAGGTGGATCGTGCAGGCCGCGCGCAATTTGCCGCCTGGTGTGCCGAGGCCGGCTTGAGCGTGCGGGTCGACAGCATGGGTAACATGTTCGCGCGTCGCGCGGGGCGGGATGATGCGCGGCCACCGGTGCTGTTCGGCAGCCATCTGGACAGTCAGCCGACCGGCGGTAAGTTCGACGGCGCCTTGGGCGTGATTGCCGGTCTTGAGGTGATGCGCACGCTCGACGACCTTGGCATCGTCACCGAGGCGCCGATCGAGCTGATCAACTGGACCGACGAGGAAGGCAGCCGATTTGGTCGGGCCATGATGGGCAGCGCGGTCTGGGCGGGGATTGATTCGGAGGCCGCGATCAAGGCGCGGCGCGATGCTGATGGCACGACCGTCGGGCACGCCCTCGCCGCGATCGACGCGGAAGGGCCCGAGCCTGCGGTTCATGCGACTGCGGATGCCTATTTCGAACTCCATATCGAGCAGGGTCCGATTCTTGAGCGTGATGGCCAGAGAATTGGCATCGTCACCGGAGCGCAGGCGCTGGTCTGGTTCGACGCGATCCTGACCGGTCAGGAATCTCATGCCGGCACGACCCCGCCCGACGCGCGACGTGATGCGCTGGCAGGGGCGGCCGAGATCATCTTGCTTGTTGAACGCCTGATGCATGAGCAGGGCGAAACCGGACGAGGGACCGTTGGCCGGCTGAGTGTGCACCCGAACTCGCCGAATGTGATACCGGGCGAGGTTCGTTTCGGTATCGAGTTCCGTCATCCTGAGGATCGGATCGTCGAAATGCTGATCGAGCGCTTCCCCGGTGAGGCACAGGCCATTGCCGCGGAACGAGACCTGACGCTCACAATCCGGACCTCATTCCGAGTCGCGGCCACCCCGTTCGATCCTGCTTGCGTCTCTCTGGTTCGCGAGGCCTGCACGCGACTTGGATATGCCGCTCGTGAGATCGTTTCAGGCGCCGGACATGACGCGGTCCATGTTGCCAGCGTCGTTCCAACCGCGATGATCTTCACCCCCTGCAAGGACGGGCTTTCCCATAACGAAGCCGAATCGATTACGCCGGAGGAGGCCGAAGCCGGGGCACAGGTTCTGCTTGACGTTGTCCTGGCGCGCGCCAATCGCAGGATCTGAAGTGTCGGGCCGGGGAGAGTCGGTACTGAAAATCATCGGCGCGGGTTGCTAGAGCGTTATGCTTTCAGCTTAACGCTCTAGTTCTATGTTTTTTCGAGCAATTTCATGCGATTATGTTGCCGCTGCCGCGTCAACTTAATCGC